>VEOV01000339.1 GCA_012026855.1 Geobacter sp. | reverse complement strand
CCCTGGAGCCATGCTCCCATTTCGGCAAGACCCCCCCCTGTGCCGCCGCGGTCATTGCCGCCGGGGTAAGCAGGGTGTTCATCGGCATGATCGACCCGAATCCAAGGGTCAGTGGCAGCGGCGTCAAGCGGCTTCAGTCTGCCGGCATCGAGGTGCAGGCCGGAATTCTTGAGCAGGAGTGCCGCAGCATCAACCGCCCCTTTATCAAGCAGATCACCACCGGTCTCCCCCATGTGACCATGAAGAGCGCCATGACTCTGGACGGTTGTACGGCCACGCCGGCCGGCGACTCCAAGTGGATTTCATCGGAGGCTTCGCGGCGCCATGTGCACCGTCTCCGCTCCCGTATGGATGCCGTGATGACCGGCTCCGGGACGCTGCTGGCTGATGATCCCCAGCTGACAGTGAGGATGGCCAAGGGGAAGAGTCCGCTCAGGATCGTCATTGACAGTGACCTGCAAACTCCGGTTGCTTCTGCCCTCATGGCCGAGGCTCACAGGGTGCCGGTGCTCATAGCCACAGCCAGCCGTGACGAGGCAAGGGGCGCGGCGTTGACCGCTGCCGGGGCAGAGATCATCTGCTGTCCGGGAACTGATGGCCGGGTCGATCTGCCGGAGCTGCTGAAAATCCTGGGCAAACGCGGCATCCAGTCGATTCTGCTGGAGGCTGGCGAGCGGCTCTGCGGCGAGCTGCAGCGCCAGGGGTTGATTGACAGCTACCTGTTTTTTATTGCCCCGAAATTGCTTGGCGGCATTGGCAAGGGGCTGTTTGCCGGAGCAGGCGCAGCGTTGATGCAGAATGCTGCCAGGCTGGAGATTGAGCGGGTTATCAGAATCGGCGGGGATATTCTTGTTGCAGCAGTGCCGGAGGGAAAATGTTCACAGGACTGATTGAAGATGTCGGCAGCATGGCAAGGCTGGCGCGGCGCGGCAGCTCAGCGGCCCTCTCGGTCACTACCAAACTGCCGCTGGATGAGATCCGCCTCGGCGATTCCATTGCTGTCAACGGTGTCTGTCTGACAGTGGTCAGGTTCGGCAGCGGGCAGCTCACCTTCGATGTCTCCCCTGAGACGTTGGCCAGCTCGGGGCTCGGCAGGCTCAGCTCGGGGAACAGGGTCAACCTGGAGCGGGCACTGCGCCTCTCCGACCGTCTTGGTGGCCACCTGGTCACCGGTCACATCGACTGCACGGCCACAGTTGCCGACTGCCGCGAAGAGTCGGGCAACTTCATCTTTACCTTCACCCTGCCGGCCACTGCGCTCCGCTACATTGTCCCCAAGGGCTCGGTGGCCATCGACGGCATCAGCCTCACGGTCAACAGCGTCACTGACAGCGGTTTCTCGGTCAACATCATCCCCCACACGGCGGCCATGACAACCCTGCAGCTGGCCAAACCGGGCGATCAGGTCAACATCGAAACCGACATCATCGGCCGGTATGTGGAGCGGCTGCTGCAGGGGCGCTCAGCACAGACCACCGGGCTGACCCTGGCTAGCCTGCTTGACAACGGTTTTGCCTGATTTATTTCCTGATCCTCAATTCCTGCAGTAAACTCTTCAGCCGCGCAACTTCTGCGGCTGTCAGCGCTCTGTCCCGATAAACGGCGCCGGTGTAAATGGCGACAAACTCGTGCAGCGCCGGGTTGTCGATGTTCTCTATTGTCTTGTGCAGCCCGGTAGTCGGTGACAGGTCTATCCCATAGCTGGAACGCAATACCCTGGCCAGCCCCGTCAACAGGCGCTCTTCAGGGGACTGCCTGGTGCGTCTCCAGAAAAGGAGGCCGGCTGTGAGCAGCAGTATGGCTGCGCCCGCTTTGACCAGCTGGCCATAGTTAGGCCTGCCCTGCCTGAGGCCGCGCAGACGCTCTCCCGCCGCTCTGGCAACCTCGAATTGCGATTCCAGGTCATAGGTGATTACCACCCTGTTCCAGTAGTAACTGAGGGTGTCAGCCGTCAGCTGCAGCCGGTGCAGCAGGGTCGATTTCCGCTGCTGACGCGCTTCACCGAAATTCCGGGCAAAACGGCTCGGATCGACCCTGAGCCAACCCTCTCCTGCAAGCCAGACTTCGGTCCAGAGATGGGCCCGCTCCTCGGCGATGGCGTAATAGCCGGCCAGTTCATTGTAGTCTCCGCCGAAATAACCCCCTACAAGCCGTGCCGGGACGCCGGCCCCCCGCAGTGCCGCAACAAATGCCGTGGCAAACAGCTCGCAGTGCCCTTTCCTGGTGACAAAGAGGAATTTCTCCAGTGCTCTGTCGCCAGTGGGGAGATCTGTGGCCGAGTAGGCAAGACCGAGCTTGCGAAAAGCATCTTCAACCAGTTGCAGCCTCTCCCGGTCGGTTCCGGCCGTTGCCGCCTGGGCAGAAATCCGTTTCAATCCATCGGGCAGATTTGCCGGCAGGGTGGTGTAGAACTTCCGGTTAATGGACTTTTCCACCAGAACGGCAGCGGTGCGGGAGAGGGCAGTGTAGCTTAGCCTGCCGCTTGTGGAGCGTGACGGCGTGTAGAGCCGGTCGGCTGAAGGCTCGCTCCTGGTGCCGCTGATCGACTGGGGGAGGTCAAGGGCTGGCAGGTAGCGGTTTCTGTTGGCCTCAAGATAGATTGACTGCCTGACGGCGCGGCCTGGCGGGGCTGAAACGCTGGCAGAGCCGGGCGGTTCCCTGCGCACCCAGCGGCCCCCCTCGGGGGTGTTGAGCACCATGGCCCGCCAGTAGAGGTCCTCCACCCCGATCTTGGGCATTTCAACGCGCAGCAGGGTGGCTCCGCTGGTGCTGACGCTGCTTTTGTCTCCCGGCTGCACGCTGTCGCTGATTCCCGGTCTGTCCCCTCCAACCATGGAGATGCCGCTCCAGAGCGGCAGCTGGGTACGGGGGAGGATGAAGAACAGCACGAAAATCAGTGGCAGGGCTGTGAGCGGCTGCAGCAGGGCAATGGCGATTATGCTGCGCAGCTCCCGCCTGTCCGGCCTGAAGCCAGGGGCGGCGCTCTGGAAAGTGAGCAGTACCAGAGAGACGGTAAAGATCAGCAGCAGCAGGAGCAGATAGATGACAAAGCGCGGACTCAGGTCAAAGAGGGTCGATGCTGCCAGGCAGAAGAGTGCCAGGGTGATGCTCTGCAGGATGTTGCGCGCCGATTTCTCGCCCACCAGCCTGATGATCTGCAGGCTGGCCAGCAGGTTGGCAGCCGGGATGGCGATGTTATGACGATTGAACTGCAGGGCGTAATAGAGGAACAGTCCGGTGGCAAGCAGCAGCGCCGGACGCTCCTTGAGGAAGAGTCCCTTGCTGCCGGCAATGACCGCAGCAAGTATTGCCGCCGGCAGGGCGATGGCCGGCAGCCGGTGCAGATATGGGGCCAGCGGCAGATAGCCGATGATGGCGGCGCAGTAGAGCAGTATGTGGCTCAGGGTGTCAATTCTGATCATAACAGGCCAGGGCGGCAAGCATCAGCAGCCGGTCAGCCCGGTTTGCCGATGGCGCAAAAATCTCCTTGCCGACAGTCAGTCCGACAGCTCTGCCTTCAGCCGCGTAAACATTGATCTGATGGCAGGCGTAGCGGAGCCGTTCTTCAAAATTACCGGGCAGCTCGTCAGGATTTACCATGACCGGTAGTCCCGTCTCAGCCTGCAACTCCTTGACGAACAGCTCGTCGTGGCGGGCAGAGAGTTTCCAGTGCAGCTGTTTCAGCGGTTCCCTGCCGCTGTAAAGCCCGACGGATTCCATGTCGCCGCTACTGCCTCGCTTCATCCTGTTCGGTCCGGTATTGTCTGCCGTGACGGCAGGGGGGCTGAACCTTGCCGGCAAAGGCTCGGGGCGGGGGAAGACGGTAAAGGCAACATCGGTATGCACAGTGGCGCTTCTGACAAAGAAATTGACCGGAAACTGGGACGTGACAGCAATTTTCTTGATCACTGTCGCACCCCGCTTCTGGAAACTGAGAGTGATCGGCAGGCGGACGCTGTCCCGTTTTGGCAGGTAGGGGAGCAGGGCGCTGCAGTTGCCGATGATGAAGCGGAGGATAAAGCGGGGGGTAACGCTGCTGGCATTTTTGACCAGTAGTTGAGCCGTGCAGGGTACGCCGGCATAGATTTCTTCCGGCAGGATAATGTCAGCCTCGATTTTCTGCAGATTGCCCAGGCCGAAAAAACCGCTGATCCCCATGAAACCGAGCATGGCCGAGACAATGAGAAACAGGAGATTATTGCCGGTATTGACAGCGGCCAGACCGAGGAGAATGGTGAGCAGTATGTAGAGTCCGCCTGCCTTGTTGACTTTTATGACAGGGGGATCGGTATGGTGGACAGCAGCCCGTTTAATAACGACTCCTTGTCGATGGCATCAGTGCCGCTGCGCAGTAGCAGACGGTGGGCCCCGACGGCGACAACAACCTCCTTGATGTCTTCCGGGAGGACATGGTCTCTCCCCTCCATGAAGGCGTTTGCCTTGGCCGCCTGGGCAATGTTGATTGCGCCCCGTGTCGATATGCCGGTGATGATGTCCCGCTCATTTCTGGTGGCGCTGACAATCCGGTAGATGTAATCAGCCAGCTTTTCGGAGAGATAGACCGCAGTCGTGACATTCTTGATGGCCGCTGTGATGGTTGACTGTTCCACCAGGGTGCCTATCTGGCGGATATCATCGTGGATGCTGCCGTAGCGGATGATTTTTTTTTCAATCTCTGCGTCAGGATAGCCCATGCCGGTTCTGATGAGGAACCGGTCCATCTGGGACTCGGGGAGCGGATAGGTGCCGACCTGTTCGGCCGGGTTCTGGGTGGCGATCACCAGAAACGGCTCGGGCAGGTCATAGGTGACGCCGTCGGCAGTGATCCGGTGTTCTTCCATGGCCTCCAGCAGGGCGCTCTGGGTTTTGGGCATGGCCCGGTTGATCTCGTCAACCAGCAGGATGTTGTTGAACGCCGGCCCTTTGACAAAGCGGAAACTGTTGTCGTGCCGGTCGAAAATGGTCAGGCCGGTGATGTCCGAGGGGAGCAGGTCGCTGGTGCACTGGACCCGGCCGAAGGAGAGGCCGAGCGCCTTTGCCAGGGCCAGGGCCAGGGTGGTCTTGCCAAGTCCGGGAATGTCCTCGATGAGAATATGCCCGCCGCTGAGCAGGGCGAGCAGGGCAAGGCGTAACGGTTTTCCCTTGCCCGGGAGGTGACTGGCTGTCAGTTCGGCTATTATCCGGCGGAACTCGGCTCCATGGTTGCTGTTCATGGGGATAACTTTAGCATATTTTTTTGTCGGCAGCCGAGGAATTACTGATTGATGATCTTCAGCCCTTCCTTGATGCTGTTCTGGTCAAACTTGAAGCGGAACTGGACATAGGGGCCCTGGGTGGTCCAGTTTGCCATGGAGAAGTCACGGTCGTAATAGCCCTTGATGTTGTAGCCAACGCTGATCCAGGCATTTTGCAGGATGTTGTAGCCGACTGACGGGCCGAAGCTTGAGTCGTACTGGTTGCTTTCCCAGGTGTGCAGCAGGGTGCCACGGGCCGAAATGTCCCATTTCTTGGTGACGTCATAACGTCCTTCCAGGCCGATGAGGTCGGTGTAGCCGCTGTAGTCCATGGCATCTATCTGCTCGAACACGTACTTGGCGCCGTACTGGATCGACATCTGGAATTTTTTGTCGCGCTTGTAGTTGGCATTGATGTTATTGACGATTCTTCTGCCGTGGCTGGTGCCTGATACTGTTTTTTCGTCAGCTGCGATCAGATCCAGGCGGTCAAGCACGATCCACCTGGTAACCGGTGGGCGGTAGGCCAGTCCGAGCCGCAGATCGGCGTCGCTCTTGCTGGTGCCAAGGTTTGTCTGGGAGTGGAACAGCTGCAGTCTTGAGGTCCAGCCCCAGTTGAGCCCCTGCTCATTGACTACACCGGTTATCAGCCCCCATTTGTCTTCGCTGTCACTGGTGCGGTACTCAACCCGGTTCGACCAGTTGAGCTTGTTCTCCGTATAGTTGGCTCCGAGGGAGACAGCGGTAAAGTCTTCATTGGAGCCCGATACCGGGGGGACATTGCTGTTGAGCGTGTAGCCGGCTCGCTTGCGGAGAGTTTCGCTGTGGTCGAGGCCGCCGTCTGCTGCCCACTGTTTGTTGATCTGCCACTTCTGGGCAAGGCCGACAGTGGCAAAGGTGCGCTCGCTGTTTTCTCTCAGGTCGTTGACCACCGAACTTGTCAGTGTGCCGCCGCTCCAGGGGGTGGTTTTCATCCCCACGCTGGTGGTGTTGATGTTTTCGGAAGCGCCGTTGATCAGCTCTTCCTGGGCGAAGATGGTGGTTGCCATGGTCAATTGATAGTCAGCGCCGAGGGTGGTTCTGGTCGGGAAATCAATATTGTTGTTCTTGTAGATGGACTGCTCACGATCGGCCCGCAGCGTCAGTTTCTGGTTCTGGCTCTTCCAGCTGCCACCCACGGTTGCCTGGACAGATGTCTGGTTGCTGCCGTCTGCCAGGGTGTCGTTGGCATAGCGGAGGCCGGTTTTGGCGGTGTATTGCTTGTCAGTGTAGGTGACGTTGCTT
>VEOV01000309.1 GCA_012026855.1 Geobacter sp. | reverse complement strand
GTCCCTCGATCTGGGGAGTTTTCTTTTTTTGGGCAGAGGTGAAGAGCGGAGCGGCGGCAGGGAGAAAAGCTCCGTCCTGGCCGATGCCCTTGAGGCTCTGGTTGCTGCCGTTTATCTGGATGGCGGGGTGCTGGCTGCCAGGAAAGCTGTCAGCAGACTTTTTGCCGCTTCGCTAGCTGCCGCAGGTTCCAACAGTGGCCAGAGCGATTACAAGACCGAGCTGCAGGAGCTTGTCCAGTCCCGTGCGGCAGCTCCACCCCAGTACGTGCAGCGTTCTGCTCAAGGGCCTGATCATAACCGGTGTTACACCTATGAGGTCATCGTAGATGGCACAGTGGCCGGTGTCGGCAGTGGCGGCAGTAAGAAGGCGGCTCAGCAGGCGGCGGCCCGGGAGGCTCTGGCGGCGCTGGATAGATGAAAAGAGTCATAGTTCCGTTCTTTATTGCCCATCAGGGCTGCCCCTTTCAGTGTGTTTTCTGTGATCAGGAGAAGATAACCGGCAGTGCCGCTGTCCTGCCCACTGCTGCCGAAATCAAGAGCCGGGTTGCTGACTGGCTGGTTTCTTCCGGTGTTGCTGTGGTAGAGGTGGCCTTTTACGGCGGTACCTTTACCGCGCTCTCTCAGGGTGAACAGCAGGCTCTGCTTGAGCCGCTGCAGCCGCTGCTGGCTTCGGGGTCTGTGTCGGCTGTCAGGGTATCCACCAGACCGGATTGCATCACCGCCGGAAATGTTGCTTTTCTGAGGCAGTCAGGGGTCACTTTGATTGAGCTCGGCGTGCAGTCCATGGACAATGCAGTGCTTGCTGCTGCCGGCCGGGGCCACGATGCGCTTGCTACGGTCAATGCCTTTGCCATTCTGAAGAGTGCCGGGATGCGGGTCGGCGCCCAGTTGATGCCCGGGCTCCCCGGAGCGGGCAGGGGTGAGGCGCTTGCCACCTTGCGCACCATTATCTCTTTGCAACCGGATATTTTGCGTATCTATCCTGCAGTAGTGCTTAAAGGTACTGCCTTGGCAAAAATGTACGAGAGCGGCAGTTTTCTGCCGCTTTCTCTGGACGAGGCGGTGCAGATCTGCAAACAGCTGCTGCACGAAGCTGCCCAGGCAGGGGTGCCGGTGATCAGGGTGGGGCTGCAGCCGACAGAGGACATTGCCAAGGGGGCTGAGCTGCTGGCAGGCCCGTTTCACCCGGCTTTCCGGCAATTAGTGGAGAGTGAGCGGTGGTACGATCTGCTGCAGCGGCTTGTGGCAGCGTTTCCTCTGGACGCAAAACTGGCAATTCACGTGGCGCCGGCCAGGGTTGCCGATGTTGTCGGTCAGCGGCGCAGCAACATCAGCTGCCTCAGGAGTAGCGGCAGGCAGGTCGCTGCCGTCACTGCCGATGCCAATCTCGAAGAGAGCCGTATTCTAATCACTGACGGCATAAAAACCGTTGCAGGAGATATTCTTACTGACCTTGACTATCATCAGTAGATTCAATTAAGGAGTAATTTTGACAGAACAAAAGTTTCATTCAGGTTTCGTAGCAAT
Source organism: Geobacter sp. (assembly GCA_012026855.1). Taxonomy (GTDB): domain Bacteria; phylum Desulfobacterota; class Desulfuromonadia; order Geobacterales; family DSM-12255; genus VEOV01. Next base: position 3,021 of record VEOV01000309.1, on the reverse strand, counting down.
CGCCGGCAGGCCCAATGTGGGAAAATCCACCCTGTTGAATGCCTTCCTCGGCGAGAAGATCGTGATCACCTCCGACAAACCCCAGACAACCCGCAACCGGATCCAGGGGATTCACAACCTGTCCAATGGCCAGATCGTTTTTATCGACACACCGGGGGTGCACCGGGCCAAGTCGCGCCTCAATCGCTCCCTGGTTGATACGGCCATGGAAGCTGTGCGGGGTGTTGACGCGATCCTTTATCTGGTGGATGCGACGGCATCACCTTCGGCTGAGAAGGAGATCATGCAGGAGGTGCTCGGTTCGGCCACGGCTCCCCTCTATCTGGCCATCAACAAGGTTGATCTGGTGGAGAAGGGTAAGCTGTTGCAGTTGATATCCGATTATGCAAAACTGTTCAACTTCAAGGAGATAGTGCCTCTTTCTGCAAGGGATGGTGACGGTGTAGCCATGCTGGCCGATATCCTCTGTCAGGCTCTGCCTGAGGGGCCTGCCTATTTCCCCGATGATATCCTCACCGATTTGCCTGAGCGGTTTGTGGTTGCCGAAATGATCCGCGAGAAGGTCTTCCGGGCCACCAGGGACGAGATACCCTATTCGGTGGCCGTACAGGTGGAAAGTTTCCGGGAGAATCCCGATGGTGGCGTGATTGCCATTGCCGCAGCGATTATCGTGGAACGTGATTCCCAGAAAGGGATCATCATCGGCAAGCGGGGCGAGATGCTGAAAAAAATCGGCACTGCGGCCCGCCATGAGATTGAGGGTTTTCTCGCGCAAAAGGTTTTTCTGGAGCTGTTTGTCAAGGTTTCGCGGGACTGGAGTGATAATCCGCAGAAACTGAGGGAGTTTGGATACTGATGAGACCGATAGTTGCCATTGTTGGCCGGCCCAATGTGGGTAAATCAACGCTGTTCAACCGGATTATCGGCACGCGCAAGGCGATTGTCGATGATATGCCGGGGGTTACCCGTGACCGAAATTACGGTAATGTGGACCGGTTCGATGTCCCCTTCACCCTGATCGATACCGGCGGTTTCGAACCGGTCAGCCAGGAACTGCTCCTGCAGCAGATGCGGACCCAGTCCCAGTTGGCCATGGAGGAGGCTGATGTGATCATCTTCCTCATGGATGGCCGTTCCGGCTTGACGGTTGCCGACCGGGAAGTGTCGGCCATGCTGCGCAAGGTGAAAAAGCCGGTTTTTCATGTGGTCAACAAGGTTGACGGCGACAAGGTGGAGGCGCTGGCTGCCGAGTTTTACGAGCTTGGCATCAGCGAATTTCACACAATTTCTGCGGCCCATAACCGGGGTGTCGGTGACCTGATCGATGAGGTGATTACCGCTTTCCCGAAGAAGACAGTGGCGGTGGATGACGAGGAAGTGACGAAAATTGCTGTTGTCGGCCGCCCTAATGTGGGCAAGTCGTCGCTGGTCAACCGCCTGCTCGGTTTCGAGCGTTCCGTGGCCAATCCCATTGCCGGCACTACCCGTGATTCGGTCGATACCTATTTTACCTGCAACAAGAAGCGCTACCTGCTGATCGACACTGCGGGTATCAGGCGAAAAGGGAAGGTTTCCCTCAAGATCGAGACCTACAGTGTGGTCGATGCCCTGAGGAGTATCGAGCAGGCCGATGTTGTCCTGATTGTCATCAATGCCGAAGAGGGTGTGACCGAGCATGATACCAAGATTGCCGGTTACGCCTATGAGGCGGGGCGCTCCTGTCTGTTTGTGGTCAACAAGTGGGATACCGTGACCAAGGATAATGCCTCCATGGGGAAGTTTATCGAGAAAATCCGCATGGATTTCAAGTATCTGGCTTTTGCGCCGATTGTGTTTGTCTCTGCCAAGAGCGGCCAGCGCACCGGCAAAATCATTCCCATGGTTGACGAGTTGATGGAGCAGTATACCAAGCGGATTTCCACCGCGGATCTCAATAATGTTTTCAAGGAAGCCATTGACATCCATCACGCTCCACTGGCCACCGGCAGACGGGTGAAGTTCTTCTACGCTACCCAGGTGGCGATCAAGCCGCCATCGTTCGTCATTTTTACCAATCAGCCGGAAGGAATTCACTTCTCCTACGAGCGTTATCTGACGAACAAATTTCGTGAAGCTTTCGGCTTTAACGGCACACCGCTCAAACTGATGTTCCGCGGCCGGGACAAGATGAAAAAATGATGGTTCTTTACCCTCTTAACCCTTTACGGAATGGCTTCTCTCGGGTATGATTGAAAAATTTAATGCTGTAACAACCGACTTTACCGGAGATTAAATGAGCCTAGTTGGCAACCTTGCAGACTTGGGACTGGGTGAGATCCTGCAGATAGTCAGTCTCAGCCGTAAGTCCGGCATACTGCCCCTGCAGAGCAAGGGCCGGCAAGGTGTCGTTGTTTTCCGTTTCGGTCAGGTTATCAGGGCTACATCAAGCACCATTAAATATTTCCTTGGCGAGGAACTGCTCAAGCGCAAGGTTGTTGATGAAGAGCTGATCAACAAGGCGCTGCAGGTTCAGCAGGCCGGAGCCTACCGCGAGCGTCTCGGTACCATTCTGATCAACAGATTCAACATACCGGCGCATAAGATAGAGGATGTTGTCAGGGAGCAGATTGAAAGGGTCGTTTACTCGTTCTTTTCATGGGATGAAGGCTCCTTTGAATTTGAGCTGCAGGACGATGTCGAAACAATCGATGACTCAAAGATAGATCCGCTGCAGTTCATGCTCGAACAGGGGTTGAATCCCCAGTTTCTTGCCATGGAAGGGTCGCGGATTATTGACGAGAAGCGCCACAAGGGGGAGTCGCTCGACGAGTATCTTCCCCATGAGGACGCCTATGCTGCTGAGCCGTCTCCGTCGGTTGCTGTCGAGCCAGTTGTGCCTGCCGAGCCGGCTGCAGCCTCAGGTTGCGAAATTGTCATCGTCGAGGATGAAAATCAGGTTCGTGAATTTATTGCCGAGCTGCTGCTCGCTTCAGGCAACTCGGTATTAACCTTTGCCAGAAGTGAAGAGGCGCTGATTACCAT
>VEOV01000313.1 GCA_012026855.1 Geobacter sp. | reverse complement strand
GTCCTACTTTCTGCGAGGTTTGCTTTATGAAATGCTTGACAGAACCTCCGAGGCCTTGGAGGAGTACCGCAAGGCGGTGCTGCTGAAAATTGAATTTATCATGCCCCATTACAGGCTCTGGCGGTTGTCCCTTGCAGTCGGTGACATGAAGACGGTTGTGCGGGAGCAGAACAACTGCATAAGATTTCTTGAAAAAAGTGACCGGGAGACGGTCATCCCCTTTTCTAACGGGCTGTCACGGGAGGTTTTCCTGGAACGGTTGCGGGAGGAAATTGACAGGCTGGAATGTGTAAATAACTAACTGGCACTTGAAAAACTCAGGTTGTTCAAACGCAGCCGCTAAATGGAGTGGTCACCAATGGAAGAAAACAGAGCATATGACATCCGCTCGATTCTTGAAGAGATGCGCCAGGAATACTGGCAGGGGCTTGCAGAGAAGGTGGAGCTGCAGGAGGAGCTGCTGGAGTGTGTGACCTTTGTTCTCGGGGGTGAGATTTATGCCTTTGAGACAACCCATGCGGCAGAAGTGCTCAGGGTGCCCAAACTGGTAAAAGTGCCGGGGGTGCCGGAGTTTATCACCGGCATCTTCAATCTGCGTGGCGAGATCATCGCTGCCATGGATATCAGGCCGCTGCTCGGCATCGCCACTGCGCCCCTTACGGCCGCGGCGCGCATTATTGTCATCAAGAGTGCCAACTATACTACCGGCATAATTGTCGAGTCGGTTCAGGGGGCCCATCCACTCCCCCTTGATATGTTTGAACCGGTTGTAAAGTCCGTTCCGGCATCGGCCCGCGAATTTCTTCGCGGTCAGATAAACCGTGACGGCGAGGTGGCGATCCTGCTCGACATCATCAGGCTGCTGGCCGCGCCGGCGCTGACCATAGAACATTTATCCTGAAACGCTTTCATTAATCAGTAAAGGAGTCACCCATGGCACAAAAACTTTCCATTAAAATTGCCGGCATTCTGATCCTGGTCATGGTGGTCATTATGGCCATCTTCACGGCCTATTTTGTCAAGGCCAGGTCAGCCAACATGGAAGAGGAACTCCTCTCCAAGGGGCGTATTGAGGCAATGACCGGCGCCAAGATGATGGAGCAGCTTCTTGAGGAGCAGATCAGAAACGGCCGCTTCACTGTCGATGAGGTTTTTGATGTCAACTATCAGCCGATTCCCAATACCGACCCGCAAAAGTACCACACCAAATACGACAGCTATCTGGATAAGACGATTCTGGAGATCGAGGATGAGTACCTGAAAGACGAGCAGGTTGTCTTTGCCGTACTGGTCGACCGGAACGGCTACCTGCCGACCCATAATACGAAATATTCCAAGCCGTTGACCGGTGACAAGGAGAAGGACAAGGTCGGTAACCGCACCAAGCGGCTCTTTAACGATCCGGTCGGGCTGGCGGCCGCCAAGAACGAGAAGGACCTGCTGAAGCAGGTCTATGCCAGGGATACCGGTGAAAAGATGTGGGACATCTCGGCACCGGTCATGGTGAACGGCAAGCATTGGGGCGGGTTCAGGATCGGCTTCTCCATGGAGAAGACCGAACACAAGATCGCCGAGCTGCGGATGCAGATTATCCTTGCCATGATGATCATGCTGCTGATTGCCAGTATTACTATCTACTTTGTTGTCAGAAGGTATACTCAGCCGCTGCTGCGCCTCACCGAGGTGGCCCGGCGAATTGCCGACGGCAATCTTGACGAAGAGGTGCCGGTGGAGAGCCGTGACGAGATCGGCAAACTGGCTGAAGCGTTCAACAAGATGACCACGGTAATTGTCAAGAACCTGAAGGTGGAGGTGGAGAAGAGCAACCGCCTGATGGCGTCCATCAAGGATGCCATTGTCCATCTTTCCAGTTCGGCCAATGAGATGATGGCCATCAGTATTCAGCAGTCCTCGGGATCGTCGGAGCAGGCCGCTGCCGTGCAGGAGGTGACGACCACCTCGGAAGAGATTGCCATTACTGCCAAGCAGATTACGGCCAATGCCATTTCCGTTGAGAACATGGCCGAGTCCACCAGCCAGAGCTGCAGCAGCGGCACCGGTGATGTTGCCAATGCCATCAACGGCATGACACTGCTGCGCACCCAGGTACAGAGTGTTGCCGAGAGTATGCTCAAGCTGGGTGACAACAGCCAGAAGATCGGCGGTATTGTGGAGATCATCGATGAGATCAGCGACCAGACAAACCTGCTGGCCCTGAACGCGGCCATCGAGGCGGCCGGGGCCGGTGAGGCCGGCAAGCGGTTTGCCATTGTTGCCCAGGAGGTTCGCCGGCTGGCCGAGCGGACAGTAGAAGCGACCAGGCAGATCAAGGGACTGATCGAGGAGATTCAGAAGGCGACCAACTCCACCATCATGGTTACCGAGGAGGGGACCAAGGCGGTTGACTCAGCCTCGCAGCTGGTGGACAAGGTGCAGCTCTCCTTTGACATGATCAACGGGCTGGTTGATGAAACAGCCCGGTCAGCCAAGGAAATAACCCTGTCAACCCAGCAGCAGACCTCGGCCTGCGAGCAGCTGGCCGAGACCATGACCGAAGTGCGTGATGTTGCCCAGCAGGTAGCATTGAGTGCCAAGGAGACAGAGCGGGCCATCTCTGAAATCATTGCCCTGAGCGAGAAGCTGCAGTCCCTGGTGGAAGAGGATGTCTAACTACGACCTTGATTTGAAGGGATATTAATGACAACAAAATATCTCGATATATTCCTTAGGGAAGCGCACGAACATCTCCAGTCGCTGCAGACCAAGCTGCTGGTATTGGAGAAGGAGCCCGGCAACGGACCGTTGATCCATGAGCTGCTGCGCAACGCCCATACGCTGAAAGGCTCGGCGCGCATGCTCGGTTTCGAGGATATCAGCGTGATCGGTCACCGCATGGAGGATTTCCTCAAGGAGATGGAAGACGGTGCCCGCGCGGGCGATTCGGCCACCATAGACCTGCTCCTCCAGGGGACCGATGCCATCAACCGGATGACCGAGGCGCTGGCCGCAGGCAAGGAGTCGCCGGTAGATGTGGAGAAATTCATCGCTGCCTTTGACCAGGGGCTCTCCACAGCGGAGGCTATCGCCGATACCCAGGGTAGCGAGCAGGAAGTGGTCCTTGATACGGTCAGGACAAGCGTCAAGACGCTGGACAGTCTGGTAAATCTGCTGGGTGAGCTGATCATCAACAAGAAGCGCTTCGAGGACAAATCGGCAGAGCTAAAAGAGCTTGGCCGAACTGCCGATGCCATGTTGCCGGCCGGCCGGATCAGGGATTTTCAACAGGCCCTTGAAGAGGATGTCCTTTATCTCGGCTACATAATCCAGGAACTTCATGCCGAGGCGATGGCCCTGAGGATGCTGCCGCTGAAAACCATTACCGAAGGCTTCGCCCGCATGGTCCGGGATCTTTCCAAGGCCCAGGGGAAAGAGATCGAATTCGAGATAAGGGGGGACCATATCGGCATAGACAGACTCCTGCTGGAGAACCTGAAACCGATGTTTCTGCATATGCTGACCAATGCCGTTGATCATGGCATTGAATCTCCCCAGGAGCGGCTTGCCAAAGGGAAGCCTGCCAAAGGGACCATCCGTCTCTCTGCCCACCACGAGGGGAACAGCGTGGTTATCGAGCTGCGTGATGACGGCGCCGGCATGGATCCGAAGAGAATCAAGGAAACCGCCCTGCGGCGCGGCGTGATTGACCGCGACGAAGCGGAGATGCTGCGCGATGAAGAAGCCCTTTACCTGACCCTGCGTCCCGGTTTTTCCACCAGCGAGATAGTTACCGATATCTCCGGCCGTGGCGTCGGCATGGATGTGGTCAAGATGAACATCGAAAAGGTCAAGGGGAACCTTACCCTGAAAAGCCAGGTCGGCTCCTTTACCGAGATTCAGCTGACCCTGCCCCTGACCCTGGCAGTGATCGATGCCTTGCTGATAACCTGCGGCGGCGAGCGGTATGCCATTCCACTCTCCTATGTGCAGGAGACCGTCAAGATACGGAGCAACGATATTGCCACGGTTGCCGGCAAGGAGGTTGTTACCATCAGGAATGTCACCGTGCCGCTCTTTTCACTGGCGGCAATTCTCGGACTGGAAGATGGGCGGGCAGCCATTTCCGGAGGGAAAGTCTCTGCCGTAGTCCTGAAGCAGCGCGATCAGGTGATAGCCTGCTCCATTGACAGCAATCAGGGTACTTCGGAGATAGTAGTCAAGAGCCTTGGCAGTCAGCTGAAAAGGATTCGCCATACCTTTGGCGCCACGGTCATGGGCGATGGCAACCCGGCGCTGATTCTTGATGTGCCGGATATCTTCACTACTGCCGAGGGGACCTCTACTGTCGGTCTGCGCCGGGCGCTGCAGGAGAGTCAGCAGGTCGTATCACGGGGTAATGTACTGGTTGTGGATGATTCGATTACCACGAGAACCATGGAGAAGAGTATCCTCACTGCCAAAGGGTATGACGTGACCATTGCCGTGTCGGCTGAGGATGCTCTGGAAAAGGTAAGCAGCGCCGCATTCGATCTGGTTATCTCCGATGTGGAGATGCCCGGTTTGAACGGTTTCGAACTGACTGCCCGGCTCAGGACTATGGATGAATACCGCAACATACCGGTTATCATTGTCTCCTCACTGGCCAAGGATGAGCACAAGCGCAAGGCAATCGATGCCGGCGCCCAGGCTTACATAGTCAAGGGGGCCTTTGAGCAGGGGACGTTGCTTGACACTGTTGAGGCACTCATAGGATAGGTATTGATGATACGGGTACTACTTGCAGATGACTCTATTCTTGTCCGGGCGGTCCTGCGCGATACGCTGGATGCTTCCGGAGATATTACCGTGGTCGGTGAGGCCACCAACGGTGTCGAAGCAGCTTCGCTCACGGAACTTCTCAAGCCTGACATAATCATCATGGATATCATGATGCCGGTTATGGGGGGACTGGAAGCGACAGAGTTGATTATGTCGAGATTTCCGACGCCGATTCTGATACTCTCTTCCACCGTTGACGAACGTGATGTCAAGCTGGCGTTCAGCGCTATCAAGAAAGGGGCGCTGGATGTCATGGGGAAACCGGCGGCAGCGGTCTCAGCCGTTAACCCGGAATTTGTGGTGAAACTGCTCGACAAGGTCCGGATGCTCTCCCGGATCAGGGTTATTCACCATATCCAGCGCACCAGGGGGCCGGAGCCCATTGCTGTCCCCAGGCCTGCTGCCAACCGCAGCATCCTGGCAATCGGTGCGTCGACCGGCGGGCCGAAGGCGGTCATGAGCATCATCAAGACTCTGCCGAAGGATTTCAAAAGTGCAGTTTTCATTGTGCAGCACATCTCATCCGGGTTTGCCAAAGGTTTTGCCCACTGGCTTGATCTTGAATCAGCGATTAATGTGCGCCTGGCTGAAACGGGAGATAAACCTGTTTGCGGTACTGCCCTGGTAGCCCCGACAGACTGCCAGATGCTTTTTGAAAACGGCGCCGTTAAAATTGTTGATGCCCCGGCGGTTAATTCGTGCCGGCCATCAATCGATGTGTTTTTCAGCTCCCTGGCAGCAGAAAAGGGTGATGAGTCGGTCGGGGTGCTGTTGACCGGCATGGGGAAAGATGGCGCCCAGGGGCTGGCCCATCTGCGGGACCAGGGGGCGCTCACCATCGCCCAGGACGAGAAGAGCTGCGCAGTTTTCGGCATGCCGAAAGCTGCCATAGCCTTGAATGCAGCCGAGCGGATACTGGCACTGGATGCCATTCCTGACGTACTATTACATACTTTCAATCACTGAAGGAGGAGATGTGGCAGCGAAAAAAATACTGATAATTGACGACAGCGAGCTGGTACTGGCAATGGCCAGCGATGCTCTGGAATCAGCAGGCTTTGAGGTCTTTACCGCCACCAACGGTATCGAGGCCAACGCCTTTATCTTCTCCTCGGCCAGCAAACCGGATCTCATCATCATGGACATCATGATGCCCCTGCTGGACGGGGACAAGAAGGCCAAGATCCTCAAGGAAAAAGATTTCAGCAAGGATATCCCGATCATGTTCATCTCCTCCAAGCCGGAGCATGAACTGGCGAAGATGGCCCTTGAAGCGGATGCTGACGGTTATATCTGCAAACCTTTTACGCCGCAGGAAATTGTGGCCAGCGTCAGAAAAATCATCGGCTAAGGCTGTCGGCCCAAGTCAGGATCATCCTTGACCAGATCACCGGCGATCCTTTTGCCGCAGATGAAGCAGAACACCGCGGCCAGCAGGATGGCGGCAACCGTTGACAGCAGCGCTCTGGTGAGACCGAACCGGTCGGAGAGCAGGCCGATCAGTGCCGGGGAGACCGCATCTCCCAGGGCATGAATCACCAGAATGTTGGCCGCAAACGCCATAGCGCGCATGTCATGGCGGGTTACGTTGACTATAACGGTATTGAGCGGCCCGGTGTTGAGAAAGAGGCATAATTCGGCGAGGAACATGCCGACGAGAGCAGTCTGCAGATCTGTTGCAGTAAGTGCCACAAGCATGGCCGGTATGCCGAGGATAAACCCCCATCCCGAGACAAGCAGATAACCATCTGGCCGTCTATGCTGGTAGTAATCTCCAAGCCATCCCCCGATCAGGGTGCCGATTATGCCGGCAACCACGGTCAGTCCACCAAAAAGCAGGTTCCCTTTTTCCACCCCCAGGCCATGTACCCGGTTGAGAAAAGTCGGCATCCATTGCGCCATCCCACCCATGGCAAAGGTCATGGCGGTCATGGCCAGGGTGTTCATGACGTAGGAGCGGTTTTGCAGCAGGAGCCGGTAATTGGCGCTGCTCTCTGCAGCCGGTTTTGGCTGGGTGACGGTTTTCAGCAGTGCCAGCGGGATAACCAGCAGCAGCCCGGGTGCGCCGACCATGAGGAAGGCGCTCTGCCAGCCGAAGCGCTCACCGATAACCCCCCCCAGCAGATAACCGAGGGCACTACCGACCGGTATGGCCAGGTAGAACCAGGAGAGCACCCGGCCTCTCCGTTCCTGGGGAAAATAGTCGGCGATAATGCCCGGGGCAACTGTGCCGAAACTGGCTTCGCCGATGCCCACCAGGGAGCGTGCTCCAAGGAGCTGCCGGTAGCCCGACGCCACGCCGGCCAGCATGGTTGCCAGACTCCAGACCCCCAGGCCGACGGCGGCAAGCTTGACCCTGTTCCCCTTGTCACCCAGCCAGCCGAAGAGAGGCGCGGCCAGCATGTACACGACCATGAAGGCGCTGCCGAGCAGCCCGAGGGAGGTGTCGGACAGGCTGAATGAATTCTTTATCAGCGGGAAAACAGCGTAGAGCACCTGCCGGTCGATGTAGTTAAGCAGGTTGACCAGTAGAAAAAGCCCGAGGGCATAGCGGCGGTAACCTGTGGAAAAAGATGTTGACATGGCTGGAGTGTAACTTCAGGCTGAAGTCCGGGCAAGGAAAAACATTGTCATGATTACCGGTGGTTGCAGGCTGCTCAGTGGACTGAACAGGAGACGCACGGATCATAGGAGCGAACCAGCATGGCGCAAAGTCTGGCAAGTTCCTCGTCGGTCATGCCTTTTGCTGCGGAGTTCTGCGCCAGGGGGTGCAGATCGAGGTGTATATTGGCATTGTTCTGGGTTGTGGGGATGACACAGTCGGCACTGACAACATAGCCGTCGCGGTCGTAGCTGTAACTGTGATAGAGAATGCCCCGTGGCACCTCGATGGCGCCGACGCCGGTTCCCGCCCGAGGGGTGACCTTGGTCATGGTTGGTGCCGCGTGGTCCTGCAGCAGCTCATCGATGAGCCGGACGGCGTCGTGGGTGACATGAATACATTCAATGAGCTGGGCAAGATTGTTCATGAATGGGTTGTGACAGACCGGCGCGAGACCGAAATGCTTGGCTGCTGCAATCGCTTCCGGATGCAGTAAATGGAAGTTGTTGTTGCAGCGTGCCAGGGCGCCCACCGCGAACGAAGGCCGGGAGAGACGGCACCACTTGGAGGTGTTGCGGCTGTCCAGGTATTCGTTGGTCATGGCGCGGTAGTCAGCTTCACGGTGCCTGACACCATCTGTGGAGATCATCTCACCGCCGATCCAGGGGTAATCTTTATCCCCGCGTAAAGAGACGAATTCGGTTTCCCGCGTGAAAGCCGGGATGGCGAAGCCGGCGCAGAGCAGGACAGCAGTATGGATGTCTTCCAGTGAAAGCAGGAGGTCGTCGCGCAGGGCCATAAGTTTGTCCCGTGGCGGCATGGCTGAGACTCCCCCCACCTTTAGCGATACCGGGTGGGTGGTGCGACCGGCAACTACTTCACTGAGACGGTTGCCGAGCCCCCTGAGGCGCCGGGCCAGGTGAATTATGCCGGGATCGCTCTTCAGC
>VEOV01000184.1 GCA_012026855.1 Geobacter sp. | reverse complement strand
GCTGACCAGCTTGTCATCGGCATTGATGTAGATCCCCTGCAGCACCCTGGCGCAGAAAGCAGGTATCCCCAAGGCCATTGCGGCAAGCGTGCTGCCCCCTGGATCAACTTTGCCGTCCGGGCTGGCGGCGCCGGCAACAGTTCTCTGGAACGTCTCGATTGCAGCCTGGGTCGCCTTGCCATAGGCGCCATCCTCCGCCAGCGCCACAAGATCAGGCAGTTTGTCCAGATTCATATTAAGCAGCAACTGTACGGTCTTTACGTCACGGCTCTCGTTCTTGCAGTCTCGTCCTACCGAAGATGATATGCACATGGATTCTCCCTCCGTAATTATCTAGCGCAGCAGCGCCTATTCGGGCATCCAGCCAAACGGCTGTTGTGCTCTGTCAGCCTTGCCAAAGATTTCCAATGCCATATGCTCTCCCAGCTTGCGGTAACTCTCCCACTGGGGCTCATCAAAGAACTGATCCATGGTGGATTGGTGGGGAAAATCGGGATGCCCGGTTTTGTAGTAGCGCAGATCCAGCGGCTCGTCGCCGGTGAGTCCCGGTTTGAGCACGATAACCAGCGACTCCCCTCCTTCGGGGTAGCGAACCCTTGCCAGGGTGCCGTGGCCCGGCATGGTACCGGTTTGCGGATCAGGTTTCAGCCTGTCCCAGCTGACCAGCGCAGGGTGGTTGATTTTCTCCATCTCTTCGGGGGTGAAAAATTCCAGCTCTGCGCCAAAATCGGCCCTGAGCTTGAGGGTCAGATTGGCCAGATCCGCGAAGGTGTAATCGGCATCAGCCCCGGCATCGCTGTAGATGATGTAGCGCACCCGGCGGCGTGCCATCTCGTAGATGCCAGAATTCTCGAAGTGTCCGCCATCACTGAGAAACCAGAGCCTTGCCGCCGTGCCGGGAAACATGGCCAGCAGTTCATTAACCATACGACCCTGGACAGGAAAACCCAGAGACAGCCAGCCAAGCCACCCCTTTTCCCGGCGTCGCCTGCCGCTGTCCCACCAGTAGCCGAGACGGACATTAAAGAGACCGCAAAGGAGACTGAGTCCAAGGCTCGTATAGCTCCCCATGGCAGTATTTACTGCCGCGCCTGAGATACCCATCCATTGGCTGAGAGTCAGATTTTCCGGTTTGAACCCTTTCGCCGGAAAGACTGCATACCCCTGCTGTATGGGGAGACCTGACAGCACCGGACTTCCCCAATAGGCGTGGTGACGCACCCCGACGCTGATGCCGCAAGGCCCCACCGCCATTCCCAGTCCTTTGCGATCCCGCTGCTGGACCTGACTCTTGCCATCCACGGTTTCATTAATGGTAACATTGACAATGTGCAACGGACCACCAAACGCATGGGGTTTGTAATCCGTCCAGAGGATGTCATCTCCTGGCATCACCTCGCGTACGCTGGTATTCCCGTTTTGTCTTAACGGATTGGAAGCCCCGAGGAATGTGCGGGCCAGCCGGTTCTGGTAGAAAGTTGCCAGGCTGCTGCGGTTAAGAAAGCTGAGATGCCTCCCGCAGATCAGGGATAGGAAAGCTGCTAAGGCAAGCGAAATGAAAAGTGAAGTGCTGCTGGATGACGAAACTCCGGCATCATTCCCGGCAGCAGCAGGATTAACCTCCAGCAGGAGGTTCTGCTCAGCCGGAAGACTGACCATGACCTCAGTTGTGTCACGGGTAACTGTCTTGTCCAGTGTTGCCCTGGTCGGCACGTCCTTGAGCCGGACAGAGATATTGGCATTTTTAAGGCTGGCGCTACGGAGCAGCAGAGAACCGGCTGTTTGCGTCTGGCCTGGCTCCTGGGGCCGCTTGAAACCCCAGGTAATTGCCTGGGTTGCCGTCCCCAGAGTGAGCAGCACCGTTAATGCGAGGAGAATGGCTGCAACCCATGTAATCAGGGTTACCGGCAGTTTCACCTTCTCCTTGCCGGATGGCAGCAAGTTGAGTGCCTTGCGCGACAGCGGCACCAGCACTACCAGGGCGGTGGCAATGCCGCCAGCCCATATTTCAAGAGCGTTCAGGCCACCTTCCATGACAACGGCATAGATCGTCTGGCTGGCGGTATCTCCAAGGGCAACCGCCACGGCCAACGCCAGCAGCCGCAACCCATTATGGAGCTGATGGGAGAACTGCCAGCGAATCTGGGAAACCAGCCCGTCACTTTCTGGAGTAATTCGCCTGGCTTCATACCTGGCACGTGATTGATAAAGGCCCATGGCAACAAAACTGGCGCCAGCTGATATTTCAACCCAGTAAAGCCAGTTATTCAGCAGCTGGCAAGATGCCAGGAAAAGCAGGAGAAGACCGGTAACCGGCATGATCAGCGCCAGGGAGAGCAGCTTCAGACGCAACCTGACATCGTGGGATGATGGCTGGATCCAGTACAGGATTCCAGGAGGAAGTACACCGAGAAGAAGCACCGGTATTGGGATTACGCACCAGGGGCTCCACCAGAAGTGGTCGCCAAGCAGCGGCCAGGGTGGGGGCAAGAGCATGCGAAGCATGGAACAGGTATCATTAGCCAGCTCCGGTGAACTCATCAAGGAGGCAATGCCGCCAAAAACCATTGGCACGACAACGAGGCGGAGTCCGTTAAGCAGCAGCATGAGAGTGAGCAGGAACAGTGACATCACTGACCAGATAGCTGCCCAGTTCCTCAGGGTGATTGCCGCCATCACCCCCTCGTCGCCCGATCCGTTGGGAGCAAGATAGAAACCATTCTCTCGCAGCCAGCGCAGAGGGAACGACGGTCCGTCCTCGCCGGTGGCAAGATCTTTTGCAGCCTGATGCACCGGCGGGGTTGGGTCCGTCATGACTTCCCCCTTGGACTGGATCAGCCGGCCGAGGAAAGAGCCAAGATAGCCGCCGCCACTGACGGTTGAAATCAGGTCAATACGCGGCAGCAGCCCCAGACGCGCCACACCCTGGACAAGTCCGAGGCCGATGGTTGCACTGCGGATACCGCCACCTGAAAGTGCCAGCCCGACGCCATCCTGGGCCCAAGGTTCATCTTTTTCCATAGAAGAGCCGGTGCCTGCCAGCTTGCGACGCTCACAAAGAGCAGCAAGCTCGGCCTCGGCAAGCTGGGGCGGATATTCCAGATCCCTGCGATCACCACGGTCAGCAGACTTAGTCACTGGTTCCCCCTTGTCTTGCTTATGTCATTCTATCTCTTTGAGTCTCAGAAGGTTATTATCCCGTAGGCTTGTCTCAATATTCTATAAGCATTGGTGATATCACACCTTGGATCGCCGGGCCGTCCTCCTGAAGGCGATCCTGAATATCCGTTAACATTGCACGCATCCAGTTGAACAGCTGTGAGCGGCTCGGTCCCTGCGATGTAGCGCAACGCCAAGAGAGCATCCGCAAACCTGACGACGCCGTCATCATCGATATCGCCAAGTGCAAAGGCAGAACTTTTGGCAGCAGAACCGAGCAGCAGGCTGGCGGCAAGTAGCAACACAAGGTAGTTTTTTCGTCTGGCCATAGTAATTCTCCTTATTGGTAGTTTCGCAGCTAGTGAGCATGGCAAATGATTTCCCCATAGTGACAACGAAAAAAGCCGCCCCACCGGTTTTTCCGGCAGTGCGGCTTTCAATGATTAGCTTTAGTCTCCATCCCCATAATCCACCCATAACATTGCAAGATTTGCTAATTAATACGTTCTCCACATTTAAGAGTCAATCATTTTTTATCCGTTTGAGCCGGCCTGTTTCCAGCGATCTGCTCTTCTCGCAGACGTCAAACGAGCCTCCTTGCAATCCTACCCGTTTCTCCTTTATACTCCTGCCCAAGAGGAGATATCTCAAGTGCCTGAAACCGTAATTTTTACTCCGGAGCTGCTGGACAGTCACTGCATTGTCGACGCCCGTACGCCGCTGGAATTTGCCGAGGATCATCTCCCCGGAGCCATCAATGTGCCGCTGCTCACCAATGAAGAGCGGGTTGAGATCGGCACACTCTACAAGCAGCAGGGACCACACCTGGCCCGTATCCGCGGTCTGGAGCTGACTGCCCCGCGTTTCCCGGCAATTGTCGCCGAAATTGCCGCAGCTGCTGCAGGCAGACCGATTCTGGTTTACTGCTGGCGCGGTGGCCTGCGGAGCAAGACCATTGCCACCATGCTGGATCTGACCGGTTATCGGGTGCAGCAACTGATTGGCGGCTACAAGGCATTCAGGAACTGTGTCAGCGCCCGGTTCGAGACATTCTGCCCACCAGGGCCGCTGGTAGTACTGCACGGCATGACCGGCATCGGCAAGACCACCCTGCTGAACCGGCTGCAGCAGCGGGGTGAAGCAATAATCGACCTCGAAGGGCTGGCAGAGCACCGCGGTTCCGCCTTCGGTTCCCTGGGATTGAGCCAGGACAAACTGACCCAGAAGCGCTTTGAGACCCTGGTATGGGATGCCTTCCGCAAACTCCCTCCAGGCAGGCCGATCTTCATTGAGGGGGAGAGCCGCCGCATCGGCCGGATGACTCTGCCCGGCAACCTCTATGACGTCATGGCAGAAAGCTTCAAAGTCTGGTGCACGGCCTCAATTGAGACCCGCGTTGCCAGACTGACCGAAGAGTATGGCCTGAAAATCTATGAAGATGGGCTGCGTGAAGCTCTCGAGAGGATCAAAAAAAGGCTTGGCGGGGTCAAGTATGCTGAAATTGCCGGTTACCTGGAGCGGTGGGAGATGGAGCCGTTCATGACCGAGCTGATTGTCAGTTACTACGACCAGCTCTACTACAAGGTGCGTGAGTGGCAGGAGGACATGACCCTGTCCCTGGAAGATTTCGATGCTGCGGCTGAAGAACTGGTCAACCGGGTGAGCCTTCTTGAGCACTGACCTGCTTTCCCACCCCATAGGCCCACTGGTGCGGCGCCTCGCCCTGCCGGTCGGCATCGGCTTTTTTTTCAATACCATGTTCAATGTGGTAGATACCTGGTATGCAGGGCGAATCTCCACCCAGGCTGTTGCTGCGGTCTCCCTCTCCTTCCCGCTGTTTTTCCTGATCATTGCCGTTGCCAGCGGCATCTCCACCGGTGCCGCCGCCATCATCGGCCATGCCCTTGGCTCCGGACAGAGGGAGGAAGCTGAGCGTTATGCCGCCCAGACCATCAGCTTCGGCCTGGTCCACGGCCTGCTGCTCACCGCCTTTGGTCTGGCAACCATGGAGGCGATGTTCAGTTTCATGGGTGCCAGGGGAGACTATCTGGCGCTGGCACTCTCATACATGGGAGCAATGTTTGCCGGTTCCACCTTCTTTGTCGTCAACCAGGCCCACAATGCCCTGCTCAATGCCAGCGGCGACACCAAAAGCTTTCGCAATTTCCTGATGACCGCCTTCATTCTCAACCTGATCTATGATCCTTGGTTTATCTACGGCGGCTTCGGACTGCCACCTCTGGGCCTGGCCGGCATAGCCTGGGGAACGGTCACCATTCAGGCCATCGGCACCATCTACCTCCACCATCGCGCCAGGCAGACAGGTCTGCTGGGCAAGCTCGGCTGGCACGGTTTTCTGCCGCGCCGGGCAATGTTCCGGGAACTGGCCCGCATGGGCTTCCCTTCGAGCATCACCATGCTGACGGTTGCCATCGGCGTGTTTGTCATCACCTGGTATGTGGGACGGTTCGGCAATGCGGCCATGGCCGCCTACGGCATCGGTACCAGGATCGAACAGCTGGTGATGCTGCCGGTCATGGGGCTGAATGTCGCCACCCTTACCCTGGTGGCACAAAACAGCGGCGCCAGAAACTTTGACCGAGTCCGGGAGACTGTCGCCACTGCCCTCAAGACCGGTAGCTTCCTGATCAGCATCGGCACCCTGGCCGTATTGCTGTCAGCCCGGCAGCTGACCAGCCTATTCACAAAGGATCCTGCCGTAATCGCCATCGGCGCCAATTATCTGCAAATTGCCGCCTTTGTCTTTCCTGCCTACGTTATTCTCTACGTCAACTCGTTTACCCTGCAGGGGCTGCAAAGACCGCGTTTTCCAGTGATACTGGGGG
>VEOV01000214.1 GCA_012026855.1 Geobacter sp. | reverse complement strand
GAATCCAGCAGCTCCTTGATCTGCCCGGTCAGAGACCCGGGATTCAGCTCCCGCTCCAGTAGCATGAAACAGGCAGCACTTTTCAGCAGCGCTTCGGCATTCTTGCGCTGATGATCGTCAACCGCATGGGGAAACGGGATAAAGATGCACGGCTTGCCACAGGCAGTAACCTCGGCAATGGTGGTCGCGCCGGCGCGGCAGACGATCAGATCTGCCTGCTGATACGCCGCCGCCATATTGTCTATGAACGGCACCACCCTGGCACTCACGCCGGCCTTCTCATAGGCGGATCGCACCTCAGCCACATCTTTCTCGCCGGTCTGATGGGTTATGGTCAGCTTGTCCCCCAGTTGAGCCAAGAGCGGCGCAGCTGCAGCCATGGTCATATTGATGCTGTGGGCGCCAAGGCTGCCGCCGAAAATCAGCAGGTGAAATTCACCCTGCTCGTTGCTCTCGCTGCCCCCCTTTGACAAAGTGGGGCTAGCGGGGGCGGTTACCTGTTCAAGAATCTGCATTCTGAGCGGATTACCGGTCAGCAGGGTCGTCTCCTTCGGGAAAAAGCGGCGGGACTCTTCCAGGGAGATAAAACTCTTCAGGGCGACGCGGGACAGCAGTTTGTTGCTCATGCCGGGAATAGCATTCTGCTCATGGATGAATCGTGGGATCAGCAGCCCGCGTGCGGCCAGAAGAAGTGGCGCTGAGGCATAACCACCCACACCGAGAACAAGGTCGGGCTTGAACTCCTTCAGGATCCGTCTTGACTGGGAATAGGCATAGAGCATCCCGGCAACACCCTTCAGCTGGCTGAAGATGTTCTTGCCGCGAATACCGGCAGCAGCGATCAGCTCAAGCCGGTAGCCGAGCCGCGGCAGCACTTTTGCTTCCACACCGCGCTCGGTACCGACGAAGAGCACCTCATTGGCCGGGTCACGGGCGAGAAACTCTTCTGCCACGGCTATGCCCGGAAAAAGATGGCCTCCTGTCCCGCCACCGGCAATTAAAAGTCTCATGGGACACCTCGCATTCTGCTGGAAATATTCAGAAGTATCCCCATGGCAAACAGGCTCAGAATTAGTGAGCTGCCGCCATAGCTGATGAAAGGGAGCGCCAGCCCCTTGGTTGGCACCATCCCCATGACCACCGCCATGTTGACGAACGCCTCGGCGCCGATTAGCACGGCAATGCCAAAGGCCAGAAAACGGCCAAAGCTGTCTTCAGCGTATATTGCCACCCTTATGCTCCGGTGGACAAGCAGGAAAAACATCGCCGCTATGATGACCGTGCCGACAAAACCGAGTTCCTCGCCGACCACTGAAAGGATAAAGTCGGTATGGGCCTCGGGAAGATAGAAAAGTTTCTGTTTCCCCTCCCCCAGCCCCTGGCCGGTAATGCCGCCACTGCCGAAGGCCAGCCAGGACTGGATGATCTGGAAGCCGGTCTTGTCCGGATCAACCCAGGGATCCATGAACGAGAGAATCCGCCGTTTGCGGTACTCCTTGTGCATGACAAAGTAGTAGAGAATCGGGAGCGAAAACAGGAAGATGGAGATGATGTGCGACAGCCGCATGCCGGCGGCAAAAAGCATCACTATGGCCACGCCGGCCAGTGTCACCGATGATCCCATGTCCGGCTGGATCATGAGCAGCACGATCATGACCAGCAGCACCCCCATATAAGGCACGATCCCCTTGACCCAGCGGATCTGGTCCTGCTTCCGGTCAAGGGAATAAGCCATGAAAATGATCAGGGAAATCTTGGCAAACTCGGCCGGCTGGAAGCTGAAGCCGGGGAAACGGATCCAGCGGGCCGCCCCCTTGGCGCTGCCGCCAATCCCGGGGATGAATACCAGTACCAGCGAGATTATGCACGCCACCAGGATGGGAACTGCCGCCTTTTTCCAGAAGTGGTAATCCTTTTTCATGGCCCAGTACATGATGCCAAAACCGAGGATGGCAAAAGTACCCTGGCGTTTCAGGAAAAAGAAGCTGTCGTGCATCCGCTTTTCAGCCATTATTGATGAGGCGGAGTAGACCATGACAACGCCGAAGCAGGTGAGCGTCACCACCATCAGCAGGATCACCAGATCATATCCTTCCAGTCTCTTCAGCATCTACAGCTTCATTACCGCAGCAATGAAGGCCTTGGCACGATCCTCATAATCGCGGAACATGTCAAAGCTGGAGCAGGCCGGCGACATGAGCACCGTACCGCCAGAGGCAGTAACCTCGGCAGCCAGCTGCACAGCCTCTTCCATACTGCCGGCAAACCGGATGTCCGTCAGGCCGGCAAGCTCGGCAGCCATCCGTTGCGCAGCCTCTCCGATCAGGACAAGGTGCCGCACCCTCTCCCTCACCAGCGGTACAAGCGGTGCATATGCCCCCCCCTTGTCTTTGCCGCCGGCAATCAGGGTAATGTTTTCGAAGCTCTCCAGCGACTTGACCACGCTCCCCACATTGGTCGCCTTGCTGTCCTCGTAATAGCTCACCCCCCGGACTGCGCGGACAAACTCCATCCGGTGATGCAGCGCACCGAAATCACGGACACAGGCCAGGCTCTTGGCCGGATCGCAGCCGAGCAGCAGTGAGCAGGCCAGGGCTGCCATGATATTTTCCAGGTTATGCACTCCCTGCAGCCGGAAGCCGGCTATAGGGAAGCGCTCTTCACGACCTTCCCGGCGATAGACAATCTCATCCTGAAGACAAAAAATCCCTTCAGCCAGCTCAGTCTTCCTGCTGAACGGGAAAACCCTTGCCTTCAGCCCCTCTGCACAGCGCCAGACGAGCGGGTCGTCGGCATTGAGCACAGCAAAATCGTCAGCGGTCTGGTTCTCGAAGATCCGCAGCTTGGCATCGATGTAATCCTGGTAAGCGGCATAACGGTCGAGATGATCTTCGCTGATGTTGAGCAGCGCGGCAACCCTTGGCCGGAAACTGTTGATCCACTCCATCTGGAACGAACTGATTTCTACCACTACCCGCTCTGTTTTTTCGCCCGACTCCACCAGTTCGATCAAAGGATCGCCGATATTGCCGCCGACATAGGTTGCAAAGCCACTGGCCTTGAACAGTTCCCCGCAGATGGTCGTAGTCGTTGTCTTGCCATTGGTACCGGTAATGGCCACCAGCGGCACATCGATGAAGCGGGACGCCAGCTCGATCTCGCTGACAATCTCCCCGCCGGCGTCTTTTGCCAGCAGCAGCAGCGGATGGTCCATGGGAACCCCGGGAGAAACGACGATCAGTGCGCTGGTGATGAAATCGGCCTCATCGTGACGCCCCAGGACAAAGCGGATACCGAGTCCGTCAAGTTCCGCCAGGACGGCTTGCAATGCCTTTTCGTCACGCATGTCGGTGGCGACAACCTTTGCCCCGCGCTTTGCCAGGAAACGGCAGCAGGCCACACCGGTTCGCGCCAGCCCCATGACGAGGATATTTTTACCGCTCAGAATCACACTTACCTCAGCTTGAGAGTTGAAATCGCCACCAGGGCCAGGATTATGGAAATGATCCAGAATCTGACGATAATCTTCGGTTCCGCGACCCCCTTCAGTTCGAAGTGGTGGTGGATCGGTGCCATGCGGAAGATCCGTTTGCCGCGGTATTTGTAGGAGCCGACCTGAAAGATCACCGAAAGCGCCTCAACCACAAAGACGCCGCCGACGATGACCAGGAGGAACTCCTGCTTGGTAAGCACTGAAAGGATGCCCAGGCCGCCGCCGAGGGAGAGGGAGCCGACATCACCCATGAAGACTTCGGCCGGATAGGAGTTGTACCAGAGAAAGCCCAGACCCGCGCCGACCATGGCCCCGCAGAGTATGGCCAGCTCACCGGTGCCGGCAACATAGGGTATCTGCAGATAGCTGGCCAGTTTGAAGTTACCGACTATGTAGGCAAAGATCATGTAGGTGGCGGCGTTGATTGATACCGGACCGATGGCCAGGCCATCCAGGCCGTCGGTCAGGTTGACGGCATTGCTGGCACCGACCACCACCAGGGTGGCGAAAGCAATGTAGAACGGCCCCAGATCGGGGTGCAGCCGCTTGAAAAAGGGGAAGAAGATCTCTTCCGAATAGCCGGGCATGACATAGAGGGCCGTTGCCGCTGCCGCGGCAACGAGGACCTGCCAGAACATCTTCTGTCTCGGCGTCAGCCCCTTGGGGTTCTTCTCCACCACTTTCTTGTAATCGTCGATAAAGCCGATAACGCCATAACCGACTATGACGAACAGGGCGATCCAGACATAGTTATTGGTGAGATCTGCCCAAAGAAGCGTGGGAATAATGGTGGCCGCCAGGATCAGCACCCCCCCCATGGTAGGGGTCCCCTGTTTTTTCAGGTGCGACTCCGGCCCGTCTGTCCTGATAACCTGCCTTGCCTGGAGCGCCTCAAGTTTTCTGATAACCCACGGGCCGATGAAGAAAGAGACCAGCAGTGCCGTAATCATGGCATAGATTGTCCTGAAGGTCAGGTACTTGAAGACATTGAAGAGCCGGATATCAGTGGCAAGCGGGTATAATAGATGATAGAGCATCCTAGGCCTTTCCTCCCTGACGATAGGCGCCGCCGGAGAAATTGTCCCTGAGCGCCGCAGCGACCAGATCCATCCTCATCCCGCGGGATCCTTTTATCAGTATCATGTCTCCGTCAGTATGATCCTTGATGATGGCAGCAATGATGCTGTCACGGGACTCCGCCACAATCACTTCACTGTCCGGCATTCCCGCTTCCAGAGCCCCTTCAGCGGCAACCAGCGCCATATCTCCAAAAAGATAGAGTTTCTCCACGCAGGTGGCGGCCAGCCTCCCGGCATCGCGATGGGCCGACTCGCTCTCGTCCCCAAGTTCAAGCATGTCGCCTAACACTGCAATGCAGCGGCTCTCACCCTTGATCTCCCTGGCCGTAAGCAGCGCCGCCCCGACCGACGCAGGGTTGGCATTATAACTGTCATCGACAAGAGTTACCACCCCGAGATCTTCCAGGCAGAATCTTTTATCATAGGGGGTAAATTCTGCCAGCCCCTCTGCCACCTGGTCCAACGTGGCACCGGTGGCGATGGCGGCAGCAGCAGCAGCCAGGGCATTGTAGATATTGTGCTGGCCGAACGCCTGCAGCAGGATCTCCCGCTCATCCCAACCGGAATGCAGCATGAATGACTGCCCTTCACGCCCGTGGGACCTGATTTTGGTCGCACTCACATCGGCGCCGTGCAGTCCGAAACCGATTCTGTTTACCCCGGTTGGCACGGCTGCTTTGGCTATCAGCGGATCATCGGCATTGTAGACAGCCGTCCCCCCCTGCTCAAGGCGCAAAAACAGTTCACCCTTTGCCCTGGCAACACCGGCGACACTCCCGAGGCTGGCAAGGTGGGCAGGATACGCATTGGTGATCACTCCCACGGCAGGAGCAGCGATCTCAGCCAGACGATCAATCTCCCCGAATTCGCTCATGCCCATTTCGAAGATTGCCCAATGACAATCGCTGGTAAGCCTGAAGATCATCTGTGGCAAGCCGATCAGATTGTTCAGATTACCGGCAGTCTTGAGCCCATCCCCTCTTATGGTCAGGATTTTCGCCAGCATCTCCTTGGTAGTGGTTTTGCCATTACTGCCGGTTACGCCGATAACAGGTATGGCAAAATTGCGGCGCCAGGCAGCGGCAAGATCCCCCAGGGCACGCAACGTATCAGGCACAGTAATCAGCGCAGCAACCGCGCCTGCCATGTCACCGGAAACCCGCCCCGTCTCGGCAAGGACTGTGTGCACCCCTTTGGCGGTAACATCACCGATATAGTCATGGCCGTCAAAGCGATCGCCGCGCAGCGCCACAAACAGTTCTCCCGCCTTGACACTGCGCGAATCGGTTGAAACTCCGCAGATGTTGCCGCCAGCAGCTCCGGTAATTTTACCCCCCGTAGCTGCCGCTGCTTCAGCTATGGTCATCTGCATGCAGTATCCTCCAGAAAAGCTTTGGCCGCTTCTTCCCGGTCGTCGAAGTGGTGTTTGGTCGTGCCGATAATCTGGTAATCCTCATGTCCCTTGCCTGCCAGGAGCAGGATATCACCAGGCTTGGCAAGCCTGACGGCCAGACGGATTGCCTCCCGCCGGTTCTCAATGACGATAAACCCTTTGTCCTGGAAACCGCTGTCAAGATCATGAAGAGTGTATTCTCTGCCACCGGCAGCGATCACCCCCTCCCTGACCATTGCAAGGATACGATAGGGATCCTCAGTCCTTGGGTTGTCGGAGGTCACCACGGCAAAATCGGAATATCTGGCTGCCACCCCCCCCATGATCGGCCGCTTGCCGTTGTCTCGGTCACCGCCGCAGCCAAAGAGGGTGATAATGCGGGCGGTGGCAATCTCTTTCAGGGTGGTGAGCACATTTTCCAGGGCGTCGCCGGTGTGGGCATAGTCCACCAGACAGGTCACCCCGCGGGCGTTGGCGACCCGCTCCAGCCGGCCGGGCACCGGCAGATGCCCCTCAATACCTGCCTTGATGGCCGCCAGCGGCAGGCGGAGCGCAATTCCGGCCGCAACGGCGGCAAGGATATTAGAGAGATTGAAACGCCCCAGGAGGCGGGAGCTGAACTGCAACCGCCCCTCCGGCGTAACTATGCCACCGGAAATTCCGTTGACCGTCATGGCTACGTCTACCGGGTAAATGTCGTTACCGCTAGCCGTGCCGTAAGTCAGTACGGGTGCTGCTGAAGCAGCGGCCACTGCCGCACCGTAGGGATCATCCATATTGACTGCTGCCCGGCGCTGCGGCTTGAGCTCGTCAGGCTTGAGCAACTCGTCAAAGAGGCGGGTTTTGGCAGCCAGATACTCCTCCATACTGCCATGATAATCAAGATGATCCCTGGTAAGGTTGCTGAAAATCCCCACGTCAAAGTGGCAGCCATCAACCCGCCGCTGCTCAAGGGAGTGGGATGACACTTCCATGACAAACCCCTTTGCCCCGGCCGCGGCCAGTTTACCCATGGCAGCCTGCAGTTCGGTTGATTCCGGAGTAGTATGGGACGCTTCGACAGCAACTTCTCCGAAGCGGTAGCTGATGGTCCCCAGCACTGCTGCCTCGATGCCGGCAGCCTTGAGAATCCCCTCAATGATGTAGGTTGTGGTTGTTTTGCCGTTGGTGCCGGTAATGCCGACCAGCGGCAGACAGGCTGTCGGGTCGCCGTAAAAATTGGCAGCCGCCTGCGCCATCAGTCTGCGGGCATCGGCACTCTGTACCAGGGTAACGTTGGGAGGTAAACCGAGCTGGCGCTCGGCAACAATGGCAACCGCGCCGTTAGCCAAAGCTGCAGGGATGAAGTCTGCGCCGTCAGCGTTTACCCCCCTGAGAGCAAAAAAGAGCCCGCCAGGCTCTACAGAACGGGAGTCGTGGTGAACCCCGGTTATCTCCAGATCAAGACTGCCGGAGATTTTAACGATATCTGCATTTTTCAGCAGGCTGGAGAGTTTCATAGGATCTGCCTTTCATTTTGTCATGCCGATGGCGCCAGTTTAACCCAGACCGGATCAGTCGGCGTAATTATTTTTCCCGGAGGTGGACTCTGTTCAACAACTTTACCGCTGCCGATCAGTCTCACATTCAAACCCCGCTTCTCCATAACCTGCAAGACCTGCCGCATGCTGAGGCCACGGAAGTTTGCCATGACTGTCCCCCCCTGGGCCTGGCCATCCGGCGTTAGCTCCTCCACCTCGTTGTCAGCCAGAGCAACCTGGGGAGCCTCCTTCTTGACTTCAATCACTCCGGGGCGCTTTTTAAGGGGCTGATTGGGGGATACTTTCAGATAGCAGAGCGACTGCTTGGCAATGGCACTGAACGCGGGAGCAGCCACGATGCCACCATAGGGGCTGGTACGGGGCTCATCCACAATGACCACTATGGTCAGCCGGGGCGCATCCGCCGGGATGAAGCCGACGAAAGATGCGGTCCGTTTGTCAGATGAATAGCCCTTGGTCACCGGATCGGCTTTCTGGGCTGTCCCGGTTTTGCCGGCCACCCGGTAACCATCCACCATCGCCTTGGGAGCAGTGCCTTCCTCCGAAACGACCGTCTCCATCATCTTGGTCAGGTTGACGGCAGTTGCCGGCGAAATCACCCGCTGCTTGCTGACGGGAGAAATCTGCTTGACCACAGCTCCCTTGTCATCAAGAACCCTTTCCAGGATATACGGCTGCATGAGGGTGCCGCCATTGGCAACTGCCGACACTGCCCCAGCCAGCTGCATGGCACTTATCGAAACACCCTGACCGAAGGAAATTGTTGCCAGATCGACGCCGTACCACTGACTCTTGCTCCGTAGATAACCAGACACCTCTCCAGGGAGGTCGATATTGCTTTTTGCCCCGAAACCGAAACCCTTCAGATAGCCGTAGAGTCTTTCTGCCCCCAGCTTGGCACCAATTTTTGCTGATCCAATATTGCTGGAATGTTTAAGGATATCACTGACTGAGAGCCGCCCGTAGCTGTGGGTGTCATGGATTGTCCTGCCACCGATATTGTAGCTGCCGTTCTCGCAATTGAAGGTATCCTGGGGGGAGACCACCTTCTCTTCCAGAGCAGCAGCGATGAGAAAAACCTTCATGGTCGAACCTGGCTCGAAGCTGTCGGTTATCGCCCTGTTTCTCATGGCATTTGGCTGGTATTTGGCAACAGCATTGGGGTTGAATGTGGGATAATTCGCCATGGCCAGCACTCTGCCGGTCTGCGGCTCCATCACTATGGCGGTGCCACCCTTGGCCCGGCTCCCCTCTACTGCTGCTGCCAGCTCTTTTTCGGCAATATACTGGATATTCTTGTCAATGGTAAGGGCAACGCTCTGCCCGGAAGAGGCCTTCTTTACCACCATGCCGCGGTTGCCGACTTCCCGTCCCAGGGCATCTCGCTCTGAAATCATGTAGCCGGTATTGCCGAGCAGGGTGCTGTTGAAGCGCCGTTCGACCCCTTCGAGACCATCCGGGTCAAGTCCGGTAAAGCCGACAACGTGGCTGCCGATCTCGGCATTCGGGTAAAACCGCTTCGGCTCTTTGACAAAACCGAGGCCATCGATATCCAGTGCCTTGATTTTGGCAACAGTTTCGGGAGTGAGCCTGCGCTGCAGCCAGACAAAACCTTTGCTCGCCTTCAACTTCTTTTCGATGGCATCAGCCGGCATTTCGATCAGCGGCGCCAGCTGTCTGGCAACAGCCGGTATGTCCTCCAGACTTCTCGGCTCGGCAAAAAGTGAGTCCATCTCGATGGAAACGGCCAGGGCCGAATTGGTACTGTCGTAGATTGCGCCGCGGGAAGGGGTGAGATTGACAACTTTTACATGCTGTTTTTCGGCAAGTTTCGCATATTTGTCATGATTATATATCTGCAGGTAAAATGAACGGACGACCGTTGCCGCCAACAGGAGCACAAAGACCGCCCCCATAGCCCTGATCCGGACTCGCGTCCATTTTTCCCTGTCATCTCTCACTTTACTACAACTATCTGTTGCTCTGTCGGCAGGGAGAGCCCAAGCTCACCTTTGGCGATGGATTCTATCCGTGCCGGAGCCTTGAGAGAAGCGACCTCAAGTTTCAGACGCCCCTGTTCCTGTTCCTGTTCTTTAAGCTCTTTTCTCATCTCGCCGACTTTCAGATTCAGATCGACCACTTTTACTCTTGACCAGACATGGAAAATTGATACCAGTGTCATGATCGCCAGCACAACCAGCGCATAGGCAAATAAATCACTGCCATGCTCAACGCCGCTTTCCAGCCTTCGGGGATCAAGTACCTTGTCTGTTGCCGTTCTGATGTTTGCCATACTCCCTCCTACACCCTTTTCAGGGCCCTCAGCTTTGCACTTCTTGAGCGCGGGTTCTCCGCAAGTTCGTCCTCTTGTGCTGTTACCGGTTTAGATGTAAGCACCTGAAACTCTGCCTTGCGGCTGCAGTTGCAGACAGGCAGCGACGGCGGACAGATACAGGTCCTGGCCGACTCCCTGAACAGCTGCTTTACTATTCTGTCTTCCAGCGAATGGAAGGAGATGACCACTCCCCGGCCGCCGCTTTTCAGCATCTTCATTGCTGCGGCAACTGCCGCAGAAGCTGCATTGAGCTCATCATTGACCGCGATCCGCAAAGCCTGAAACGTCCTGGTGGCAAAGTGAATCCTCTCTTCACGTGCCTTTGCCGGGATCGCCGCCTTGATCAGTGCCACAAGCTCGAAGGTCGTCTCGATCTGTTTTGTTTCACGGGCCTTGCAGATGAATGAGGCAATCCTGCCGGCCCAGCGCTCTTCACCGTATTCCCTGATGATCCGGGCCAGCTCGCCGTGGGAGAGGCTGTTGATCAGATCTGCCGCCGACTCGCCACCGGTTCTGTCCATGCGCATATCCAGTGGCGCATCATATTGAAAACTGAAGCCACGACCCGCGCTGTCAAGCTGGTGAGACGAAACTCCCAGGTCAAACAGGAAGCCGTCAATCTCTTCAATGCCCATCTCCTGCAGGGTTGACGCGGCATTGGTAAAATTGGCATTCACTGCCGTAAAACGTGAACCATACTCCTGCAAGGCGTTGGAAGCCGCGGCAATCGCCTCGATATCCCGGTCAAAGCCGATTACCCTGCCATCAGGAGACGAGGCTGCCAGGATCATTCCACTATGCCCGCCGCCACCAAGGGTGCCATCCAGGTAGATGCCTCCCGGAACCGGCTGCAGCTGCTCGACTACTTCCCTCCCGAGTACCGGGATATGGCTGAAACCGGTCACTAAAGCCCCAGCTCGGCAGCAGCCTCACTGCCAGAAGGGAAGTCCTTGATATTCTGGGCCCGCACCTTCTCCCACTCGCTCTGGCTCAAGATCTTGATTTTGTCCATGGCCGCCACGAACAGGATGTCCCGCTCCAGTGCAGCGCTTTTGCGCATCGGCGGCGGCACGAGGAAACGTCCGAGCTTGTCGGCAGAAAGTTCAACCGCAGGATTGATAATGATGTTGATGATGCTTTCACGCTGTGCGGGTGTGAGACCGCGGCTGTTCTGGAATTTTTCTTCGAAGAGTTCGAACTCCCGATAGGGAAAGATGAGCAGTCCTGAGCTGTAACTCCCCCCGCCCAGGTCAACCGGAGTGCAGTAGGTGAGAAAGAACCGGTCATCCCCAAAACTCTCGACGAGGATCTCCCTGAACCTTGCCGGCAGGCTGGTTCGCCCCTTGGCATCTATGGTTGTGGGATAAACCCCCCTGAACTTTGCCACTTACAGTCACCATTTTCCACTTTTTTCCACTTCGTGGGTGAACTATAATTCCGGTCAAGGGGTCTGTCAAGGATAAATTACCGGTTCTAATTGAGTTTTTCGGAGATTGGGGCTGCGGGACACAAAAAAAAGAGGTGGTTTCCCCCAATGGGGAAAACCACCTCAACAATCCGATAGTATTGACCTTTTCAGCTCACTACTTGTTTTTCTTCCTGTCCAGCAGCGAAACCACCTTTGACCGTGCTGGCGACTCCGCACTGGCAACCTTGTCCTCACCTGGCTCAGTCGGCTGCTGCACTTCGTGGTGAGCAACCGGAGACTGGATCTTCTCCAGCATCAACGGCGTGCCCCCCATGGTAAACCCGGCCCCGTCAATCTGGCTTTCGTCAAGAATCCAGGTGTAGACCTGCAGCGGGAAGGTAAGGACCAGGAGCTTTACTACCCACCACCCCTTTTTTACATCAGGCGAAATATCCTCGACCCGGGCATAAAAGCCGGGCTTGTTATCCACGTGAACCAATACAAGATCGTTGATGGTAGTCATTTTCGTGGTCAGTGCCTGAAGAGCACGCCTCCGGACACCAGACTCCTTTCGTAAGTAATCAACAGCCCGTTTTCAAAACGGTTCCCCAACAACTTCTCTACCTTGCTGTAAAGTTCTTTCAGACTTAGCTCCATACTTCTCAACCGGTTTAACACATCTGCTGCCAGCCGGCATTCAACCGCCTCACAGATGAAGATGATGCAGTTGTAAGGTCGCAGCGCCGGTGGCATCAGGCAGCCAAAGCCATTATGATACGGGCAGACCGGGTTGGCAAAATCTGGAGAGAACAGCTCTGTTTCGGCATGAAGATAGCCGAGCAGATCAACAACGGTAAAGTGATGCTTGCCGAAGCGGCAGCATATTCCACCGCACTGTTCGCACTCTGCATCCGCAGATGCAAGCTCTGCAATAGCACTTTTCAGCCCGGCTATACCGTTCAGGGCTTCATCAAGTTCACTTCTGACCTGGCCAGGCAGAGCAAGATACTCTTGCTTGACCTGTGCCGTTGCATCCTGCCACAAATCGCCGTCGTTCACACAAGCTCCAGAGTTACCCATGAAGAATTATGCACATCTTTTGCATATCTGGCAACCGCTAAGCAGATAGTTTGCCCGCAAACCCGCCAGAGGATTGACGGATGACCACAACGCTAGTACATTGACGCACCGTACCATTGCAAGAAAGTATTGCTGCGAGGAACCGATGAAGCTTATTGCCAACAGTCGCTACACCAGAATAAAGAACGCCGTCGGCCGGGCAATTGCCGACTATGACCTGATCCGGGAAGGTGACCGGATTGCGATCGGGGTCTCCGGCGGCAAGGATTCCTACACTTTACTCCACATTCTTGATGAGCTGCGCCGCCGGGCGCCGATAAAGTACGACATCATGGCGATTACCATTGACTCCGGCTACCCCGGCTTTCGCTCCGATCTGATCGTCAAACATTTGGAGGAGAACGGCTTCAACTACCATCTGGAAAAAGCCGAACACTACGACATCATTAAGGAGAAGCGCCGTCCCGACTCATCCTACTGTTCCATCTGCGCCCGCTTGAAACGGGGCTCACTCTACACCCTGGCAAAAAAATTCGGCTGCAACAAGCTGGCCCTTGGCCACCATCTTGATGATTTTATTGAAACCCTGCTCCTGAACCAGTTTTTTGTCGGCTCACTCAAGGCCATGGCGCCGTCCATGCTTGCCGATAATGGCGAAACAACTGTCATCAGACCCCTGGTCTACGTGGAAGAAAAGGAAATCATCCCCTTTGCCAGGGAAAACAGCTTTCCGGTGGTCTGCTGCTGTTGCCCGGTCTGCGGCACGGCTGACATGCAGCGGAAAAAGATGAAACAGCTGCTTACCGAACTACAGAAATCCATACCCCACATCAAGCGGAGCATGTTGCGGGCACTTGCCAATGTGCAACCGCGCCATCTGCTCGACCGACGTCTGCAGCAATAACCCATTTTTTAGAAAATTCTAAGATTGTGTGGTATCATTGTGCAAGGCACTGGCAGCTTTGTTCACCGGCCGGAGGATGACAATGCGCTACCACTTTCTTATTGTTGACGGCAATCAGGGGAAGGATCTTTTACCACTACTTGGCACAGCCCTGCCTGAGTACGGTATTGATGTAACTGTCACGGCAGACAGCAGTGAAGCACTCCGCCTACTGGCCGGCAAGTCCACTGCCGTAGTCTTCTTCGACATGTGCCTCCGGGAAATCACCGGCATCGAGTTCCTCGAAAGGGCCAAAGCAATCGACCACACCCTGTCGATCATCATGACAACAGCCTGCGGCAACATCAATGACACTATCGAAACCATCAGGCATGGTGCCTTTGATTATCTGATCATGCCGCCGGAAGCAGCAACCTTCAAAGATATCGTCCATAAGGCGCTGGAGTGCAATATCCTCAACCGCCGCGTCAGGTATGTGCCAAGCTCCAGCCAGATGGACTCTCCGGCAATCGGTGAAGATCTTATGGTCGGTTCCTCGCCAAAGCTGATGGACATCTGGAAGCTTGTCGGCAGGATCGCTGATAACGAGGCAACGGTGCTGATCATGGGAGAAAGCGGCACTGGCAAGGAACTCCTGGCAAGGGCCATCTATAACCACTCCAAGCGCCGGGCAAAACCGTTTCTGGCCATAAATTGTGCTGCCATGCCGGAGACACTGCTGGAATCCGAACTGTCCGGCCATGAAAAGGGGGCATTTACCGACGCTCATCAGCAAAGAATCGGCAAGTTCGAGCACTGCAACGGCGGGACTATTCTGCTCGATGAAATTGGCGAGATGAGCCTCTCCAGCCAGAGCAAGCTGCTG
>VEOV01000252.1 GCA_012026855.1 Geobacter sp. | reverse complement strand
GAGCGCTATATCCCCATCATGAAGGAGATTCTCCGCAAGGAGGGGATGCCGGAAGACCTGGTCTACCTGGCCATGATCGAGAGCGGCTTCACCCCGCACGCCATCTCGGTCGCCAGCGCCGTGGGACCCTGGCAGTTCATGTCCGGTACCGGCAAGCGCTATGCCCTGCGCATCGACGACTGGATCGACGAACGGCGCGACCCGATTAAATCTACGGTGGCCGCTGCTCTTTACCTGAAAGAGCTCTACGCCATGTTCAACAATGACTGGTATCTGGCCGCTGCCGGCTACAACGCCGGTGAGAACAAGATTCTGCGCGCCATCAACATGTATGACACCAGGGACTTCTGGGAGATCTCCAAAGGCTCCTATCTCAAGCGCGAAACCAAGGATTACGTTCCCAAGCTGCTGGCGGCGGCAATTATCGCCAAGGAGCCGGCCAAGTACGGCTTTGCCGATGTGGCCTACCTGCCGTCAATGGATCTCGACACCGTGCCAATCCCGACTCGTACCGATCTGGACCTGGTCGCCAGGATTGTCGATGTCCCCTATCAGACGCTGAAGGAGCTGAACCCCGAGCTACGCCGCTGGTGCACCCCGCCCAACTACCAGAACTATCTGCTGAAACTGCCGAAGGGGAAGAAAGAGCTGTTCCTGGCCGAGTATGCCAAGGTGCCGGAAGACCAGCGCTACACCGAAAGGATCGCCTACAGCCGTTATCGCGCCAAAAAACAGGACACCCTGAAAGTAGTTGCCGCCCGTTTCAACACTTCACCGGAACGGCTGGCCGAATTGAACCACCTGAAACTGAGTGCAAAGATCAAGGGCCGCAGCCTGATTGTACCGGTGCAGAGCGCCGTCTCCCTGAAGCAGTCGCACAAGACAGCTGCCCCCGAAGCGGTGCATACTGAGCAGGCCAATGCCGAAGGAATCCGCTACTATATCGTAAAGAAGGGCGATACCCTCTATTCGCTCGCCAAAAAGTTCAAGGTTACCACCTCCATCCTGGCTGCCTGGAATAACCTCGCCGAAAAAGTCGCCCTGAAACCGGGCAAACGGATCATTGTCGCCAAAGCATCTCTGAAAGAAAACGGATAAATATAAAGGACTGCCTTAATGTACAATATCATCATCTCCCTCCTCGTCGGAGCCGCCGCTTACGCCGTTCTGGCCTTTTCCCTGAAGCTTGCCTGGTGGATAGCCCTCTCAGTAGCCCTGCTGTTTACCGCGGCCGTCTTTTTCCTGATCTCGCGCATCATCATGAAAAAGGTTGAGGCCATCATGGCCGGTGCAATGACCGATCTCCAGACCCAGCGGGCCACCACCAAGGAAAAACAGATCCAGATGGTCGACCGGGCGATCAGGGAAATGCAGGCAGCGCTGCAGTATGAAAAATGGCAGGTTTACGTCGGTGGGCAGATAAACTCTTCCATCGGCATGCTCTACTATATCAAGCGCGACTTCAATGCCGCCTTCCCCTATCTGCAGAAGGGTTTCTTCAAGAACTGGGTCACCATGGGGATGCTCGGCGTCTATTACATGAAGAAGAACAAGAAGGAGCAGATGAAGGAGACCTTTGAGAAGGCTGTTCTCGGCAGCCCCAAGGAGTCCCTGCTCTGGGCGCTTTACGCTTACTGTCTCAACGAGACGGCCGAGCCGACCAAAGCCATCGAGATGTTGAACAAAGGGCTGAAAAAGATCCCGGGCGACGCCAAACTGACCGAGAATCTGGCACTGCTCAAGGATGGCAAAAAGCTGAAGATGGCCGATTACGGCGAGATGTGGTACCAGTTCCACCTTGAGCCGCCAGCCAACCTGCAGAAGCAGCAGCAAATGGCCTCCATGACCGGTGGCATGAAGCGCAAGGTTGTCAGAAGGTGACCAGCAGCATCACCGTCACCGCCCCGGCTAAAATCAACTTTCGCCTCGATGTTCTGAAAAAACGCCCCGACGGCTACCATGAGCTGCGGATGATCATGCAGCGCATCGACCTCTGTGACGAGATCGACATCGATGTAACCCCGGGAGAGGGCATCAGCCTCTCCTGCGAAGGCTCCCCGTTCATCCCCTCTGACAGCTCCAATATCGTCTGGCGCGCCGCCACTGCAATCCTAACCGAGTCCAAACGGAAGGCTGCCGTGAAAATTCATCTGCGCAAGCAGATCCCGGTGGCAGCCGGGCTGGGTGGCGGCAGCAGCGATGCCGCAGCTGTCCTGCTCGGGCTCAACAGCCTGCTGGGCACCCAGCTGACCGCAGACCAGCTACGCCGCATTGCTCTTACCCTGGGGGCTGATGTCCCTTTTTTCATCTCGGGAGAACCAGCCTTTGCCGAAGGCGTCGGCGAGATTCTCACCCCCCTTGCAGCCATACCGAAGCTCTGGCTGCTGCTGATAAATCCTGGCATCCATATCCCGACCCCCTGGGCATACAAAAATTTAAACTTGACAACGGAAAAAGTCGCAGCTAAACTTCCTTTTCTCTATAAGTCAGCAGCTGATGTCTGTGCGATCCTCGCGAACGACCTAGAACCTGTTGCCATACGCCGCCACCCTGTCATTACTGATGTAAAGGAGATGCTGGTTGCCAATGGCGCTCTCGGGTCACTGATGTCCGGTAGCGGCTCCTCGGTTTTCGGGATTTTTGAGGACGAGACGGCAGCAAAAAAAGCTGCTGCGAGCCTCCCCGTTGCTTCCGGCTGGTTTATAAAAGTAGTTTCCACAATATGAGTCTGTCTGTCGGCCTGCAACAGCAGGTTGATTATTGGGGTGTCGCCAAGCGGTAAGGCACCGGATTTTGATTCCGGCATTCCCAGGTTCGAATCCTGGCACCCCAGCCACAAACTTAAGGGCGGCTATATGCCGCCTTAAAAATTGATGCCAATGGCATTCCAAAAGCAGGTCTCAACATGCATGACAGAATAAGGATCTTCAGCGGCAATTCCAACCGTACCCTGGCCGAAAAAATCTGCGAAAACCTGAGCCTCCCCCTTGGCAAGGCCAAAGTCAGGACATTTTCCGACGGCGAAGTAATGGTCGAAATCGAAGAGAATGTTCGCGGCAGAGATATTTACATCATTCAGTCCACCTGCGCACCAACCAACAACAATCTGATGGAACTGCTTATCATGATGGATGCTCTGCGCAGAGCTTCAGCCGCCACCATCACCGCTGTCATGCCCTATTACGGCTATGCCCGCCAGGACAGGAAAGCAGCACCCCGTACCCCCATTACCTCTAAACTGGTTGCCGACCTGATAACCACCGCCGGCGCCGACCGGGTAGTGACCATCGATCTTCATGCCGGCCAGATTCAGGGCTTTTTCAATATCCCGGTTGACTATCTTTACGCAGCGCCGGTTATCCTGGAGCACCTGAAAACCAAGTTTAACGGCGATCTCATCGTCATGGTAT
>VEOV01000140.1 GCA_012026855.1 Geobacter sp. | reverse complement strand
GACCGACAGCACCACGAGAACCTCTTCATCACCAACAATCGGTATGTGGGCAAAAGCTGAAAAGGCACCCAGCGGGGTAGCTGCGCTTTTCTGCGGATGGTGGATGTTTCTGGTGTCATTGGCAAACTGCGGTCTTCTGCTGACCAGCAGCTCGGTAATGAAATAATCGTCATTGGCTTCGATCTCTTTAATCAGCTCTACCGGTTGGACCATCAGGGATTTTGCGGCAGTGAGTGCAAGCTTCTCGTCAAGCGTGATCAGCCGGACAGTTATCATGTCAAATTTGAATTCATCGGAAAGCAGTTCGACCAGTTCATTGCTGACCGTGGTCAGGTCGGTGGACCGGTTGATAATTTCCGACGATTTCAACCGGACATAGAGGGCTTCGCGGCTCTCCTCCAGAGACGAACGGACCGATTTAAAGGCATCGTAGAACGACTCCATCTCAGAGCCGACATCGGAAAGGTAGTTTTCAACAATTGCTTTGGCAGCCGCAGAACCGACTGAGCCGGCGATGGTTTTTTCGACGAATCTTTTCAGGCTGGGGAGTTCGAATTCGGAGACCATCCCCTTGGCATCAATTTCATGGTCGCCAAGGTACTCGCTGATTGCCGCATGGGCCTGCGTTGGTCCGATGAAGTTCTCCATGAGATGCACAAACTCAATGATGGTGATCTGTTTTGAGAGTCGCTTGCTCTCCCATGGCTCCTGCTTGCCATCCTCTGTAAATGGATCGATAAATTTTGCTGCCTGCTCCTGTTCAACCTCTTTTTGATCCAGGAGGATGGAAAACATCAGATAGGCGCCGATGTTAAAGAACATGCTCCAGAAAAGGGTATTGGTCCACATTCCCAGGTTGGAGAGCCCGAAGAGCTCGGTAGGTTTGAGCAGGGCAATGCCGAAGGGGCCGGTTTCGAGCATATTTGAATCGAGCCAGCCTGATTTTATGAATGAAGGGAGCAGCAGGGTGTAGATCCAGATCAGAAAACCGCAGCTGATGCCGATGGTAGCTCCTGAAGCATTCCCCTTGCGCCAGTACATGCCGCCGATGAGGGCAGGTGCCAGCTGCGCTGCAGCCGAGAAGGAGATCAGCCCGATATTGACCAGCATGAAGGTGTCGCCGATTACCTGGTAATAGGCATAACCCATAAAGACGACCAGAAAGATGCTCATCCTTTTGAGGGACAGCAGCAGTGTGGCGAATGATTCCCGAATCTTCAGGGTCAACACGAGTGGCATCATCAAGTGGTTGAGTATCATGGTCGATACTGCTACCGATTCCGCAATCACCATGCCAGCCGCAGCGGAAAACCCTCCCAGGAACGCCACCAGGGCCAGCCAGCCGTGACCACTGTTCATCGGCAAAGTCAGGACAAAGTAGTCTGCACCGCTGTTGCTGCCGGTAATAATGATGCCGGCGAAGGCAATGGGGATGACAAAGATGTTGATGGCAAAAAGATAGGCCGGGAAGCGCCACATAGCCTTTTTGATGTGTGCTTCGTCAGAGTTTTCAATGACCATGATCTGGAATTGGCGCGGTAACAGCATTACGCTCCCCATTGCCAGAAACAGGTTGGTTGCCCAGTTGGCGTAGCTCGGTTCCTTACTCCCCCCCATGGTGGTGAGTTGGTCGAACAGTGCCGGATGCCCGGCTGCCAACCGGGTGAATATGTCGGTGAACCCGTCAAACAGGTAGTAACAGCAGAAGATGCCGACCGCTATGAACGCGACCAGTTTGACAATCGCCTCAAAGGCGATGGCGGCCACCAGACCCTCATGGCGTTGTTGGGTGTCCAGGGTTCTGGCGCCGAAAATGATGCCGAAAATGCTGATGAAAATGGCAAACAGCAGGGCCGGGTCCGCGAGGAGGAAAGAGTCCTTCAAATCGCTGGAGATGATGAATGACGGGTGATTGCAGATGATGCTGAAGGTGGTGGCTACGGCTTTCAACTGCAGTGCAATATACGGGATGATGCCGAAAACGGCAATCAGGGTAATGATGGCGCCGAGCTGCTGTGATTTGCCGTAACGCGAACTGATAAAGTCGGCAATGGAGGTTATATTGTTGTTTTTTGCGATACGGACAATTTTGCGGAGAATGAACCACCAGGTGAAAGCGGTCAGAGAGGGGCCAAGATATATGGCCAGAAAGTCAAGGCCGGTGGTTGCGGCTCTGCCGACACTGCCGTAGTAGGTCCAGGAGGTGCAGTAAACTGTGATTGACAGGGCATAGACAAATGAGTTGGAAACGATGCTTTTACCTTTCTTGTAGCGCTCGTAGGCATAGACAGCGACAAGAAAGTGCAGTGAAATGTATAGCAGTATGGCCGTTATCAGGGTCTGAAAGGAGATCATCGTTCACTATTCTCTCTTTTCAGCGTTGTTGATGGATTTAGTAAAGAGATAAATGACCAGTATTGAAATGAACCAGCCAGCGGTAAGGTAGATGTAAAGAACCGGCAGACCAAAAATGCTGGTTGTTTTGTTGAAGATGTTAAGAAACGGGTAGTTAAGCATGATTATGCCGAGGACAAAAAATATAACCCACGACTCCTTGAGCCTGAGACTGCTGAAAAAGCGATGTTTTAACTGTTCGCGTCTCATAACGGTTTAATGATAGCAGATTATAGCCTCGTTACAAGCATGAAAGGGGATTAATTGCCTACGGTTTCAGATTGGGGCGCTTGAGCAGAAAAAGGAGGGGAATGATGCTGAGGAAGGCAATCCCCACATACCAGAAGATGTGGTTGTAGGAGAGCATGGCGGCGTGCCGGCGGACATTGTTGTAAAACATTGCCAGGGCCTGATTCTCCGCGGTGAACGGATCGATACCGCGGGCAATGAGAGCCGCCTTGAGCTGTTCGATATTCAACCGGTATTTCGTGCCGATGCTGTTGATCCGCCCTAACAGCTCCGTCTGGAAAAACTGGCTGTCACGTGCCAGCAGCGTGGTGGCGATGGCGATGCCGAAACTCCCGCCGATATTTCGCATCAGATTGTAAATACCGGTGGCATTGCCCATCTCTTCTTTCGGAATGGTGGCGAGGGTGATGGTTGTGAGCGGTACAAAGGTCATCGCCAGGCCGATGCCGAGGACAACCCGCGGCCAGACAAAATCAGGGTAGGCGGCATCCAGGGAGAAAGCACGCATGATGAACATGGCAGCTGCACCGGTGGTCAAACCGCAGAAAACGATTTTCCTGCCGTCGTATTTCTGTAGCATGGCGCCGACCAGCGGCATGGTCAGCAGGGTGGCAACACCTCCCGGAGCCAGCACCATGCCGGCCCTGGTAGCGCTATAGCCCATCAGCGTCTGCAGCATCAGCGGGATGAGCATGATCGAACTGTAGAGACAAAAGCCGACCACGAACATTATGGAGATGCCGGCAGCATATGAGACATTTTTAAACAGCCTGAGATTGACAATGGGGTGAGGGTTCCTGAGCTCATTCCAGATCATCAGCAGCAGGGAGACAACTGAAATCAGGGTAAAGCTCATGATGAACGGTGAGTTGAACCAGTCCTCCTGTTGACCCTTGTCAAGCACTACCTGCAGGGAACCGAGGCTGGTGGACAGGAGCAACAGTCCCCAGTAATCGATTTTCATCCTGACCCGTTTCATGTAGGAAGGGTCATGAATATAGGCCGTTGCCATGATGACAGCAATTATGCCGATGGGGATGTTGACGTAGAAAATCCAGCGCCAGCTCATATTATCGGTTATCCAGCCCCCCAGGGCGGGGCCGATGATTGGGCCGAACATGGCGCCGATGCCGAATATTGCCATGGCCATGCCGCGCTGATGGGGGGGGAAGGTCTCCATCATGATTGCCTGGCTGATCGGGATGAGCGCTCCGCCGGCAGCACCCTGCAGAACCCGGAAAAATATCAGCGAGGCCAGGTTGGGGGAGGCGCCGCACAGGAAAGAGGAGAGCGTAAACAGGGTAATGCAGGTGATGAGAAAGCGTTTCCTGCCGAAGAGTCTGGCGAGCCAGCCGGTCATGGGGAGCACAATGGCGTTACTGACCAGGTAGCTGGTCAGAACCCAGGTGACCTCGTCTGTGCCGGCATTGAGGCTTCCCTGCATATGGGGGAGGGCAACGTTGGCAACGGAGGTGTCGATGATCTCCATGATGGTGGGGAGCATGACAGTGAGGGTGATCAGCCATTTGTTGACGTTTTGTGACATTGTGTCCAGTTAACCGGGGATCTGCCATGCAGCTGGCGTTGCTCCCGCGAAAATGTTGCAGCCGGTTGTTATTTGAAGAAATGAAGATCCCGGAAGGTTTTGTTGGTGAAAACCGTCGGCACCACGCTCATGCCGGAGCGGAGCAGATGTTCCGGGTCGCTGCTGCGGTCGATTGCTATTCTGACCGGTATCCGCTGCACAACCTTGACATAGTTGCCGGTGGCGTTTTCCGGCGGCAGCAGCGAGAAGGCAGAACCTGTGCCTGCCATGATGCTGTCAACCTTGCCGGAGAACTTCCGGCCAGGGTAGGCATCGACCCTGAACTCCACCCTCTGGCCCGGTCTGATGCCGTCAAGCTGGCTCTCCTTGAAGTTTGCCGTCACCCAGGCATCATCCAGAGAGACAATGACCATGGCCGGTTGCCCCGTCTGCACGTAATTGCCGGCTTCAACGCTCTTTCTGGTGACATAACCGTCCGCCGGGGCGGTAACCCTGGTATAATCCAGGTGCAGTTCGGCTTCATCAAGCAGCGCTTTTTTCTGGGCTGTCTTGGCTTCACGGCTGCCAGTGGCCGACAGGCCTGCTTCTGCCTGGGAGCGTTTCAGGTTTTCCTCTTTTTCAGATACCAGGGCCGTGGCTATTTTGGCAGCAGTCTCCAGCCGTTCCAGCTGCTCCCGGGGAATGACATCCTTGGTGAAGAGCGCTCTGCCCCGTTTCAGGTCACTTTCCGCCTGTTCAAGTCTGGCACGGCTCTGCTGCAGTTCGGCGCGGCCCTGTTCGACCTTGGCATAATCGCCCGAAGTTTCATTGGCGGTTGCATTAAGGGCAGCCGAGGCCGCTGCCACCTTGACCCGGTAATCTGTTGGATCGATGGTGAAAAGCAGATCCCCCTTGTGTACGAACTGATTGTCCTGCACTGCCACACTGTCTACCCTGCCGGCGATTTTAGCCGATACCGAGTGCATATGTGCTTCTATGAACGCATTGTCCGTGGACTCCCTGCCGAGACCTTGCAGCCACCATGAAAATGTAACACCGCCGATGACAATGATCATCATGGCCAGGATCAACCCGGCACGCCTCTTTCTACCGGCAGGTTTTACTGCTGCGCCTGTGCTGCCGCCTGCCTCAGTGCTTGCTTCTTTGTCCACATTGCCCTCGCAAATTTATGTAACGCTGCACCCTTCATTCTAAGTCTTCAAAGTTCTCCAGTGGCCCGCTTGACCCTGGCCTTGGCCACCTGCAGGTCGAACAGAGCCTGATAATAGTCGCTTCTGGTCTGGCTCAGCAGGGTCTGGGCATCAACAACATCTGTCGCCGTACCTACCTGGGCCTTGTACCGGTCGCTGTTGATCCTGAGGTTCTCCTCACTCTGGCTTATGGCCTTGTTGGCAATTTCGATCCGTTCGGCGGCAACTTCAAGATCGTTTCTGGCGCTTTGCAGTTCGATCCGGTAGCCGGCCTCCATCTCCCTGAGCCGCTCCTTCTCCTTTTCCAGCTGCTTTACTGCCTGGCGCTGTCTGGTAGTTGATGCCATACCGTCAAAAAGATTTACCTTCAGGCCGATGGTAATACCGTACATGGTCTGCTCCACCACCTTGTCGTTCTTCAGGTAGTCAACGCTCCCCTTGACAAACAGTTCAGGAAAAAATTCAGTTCTGCTCTCCTTGACAGCAGCTTCATTGGCGCTGATCACGGTTTTCTGGGCAGTAATTTCATCTCTTGCGCCGACACCCGGAATGCTGCTGTTGACTGGCAGCGGCAGGGTGTCTTCGACAAGATCTGCCCGGAATTCCGGCGGCTGCCCGATAAGGTTGTTCAGTACCAGCCAGCTGTTTTTTTGCCGGTTCTGCAGGGCAAGGAGCTTCAACCGGCTTGAGGAAAGCTTGACCTCAGCCTGTAGCAGGTCGTTTCTGGTGGTTACCCCTTCTTCGAACAGGGAGGTGGCAATTTTCAGGTGCTGTTCACGCTGGGCAACTTCATCCCTGGCTGTGTCGAGCAGGTGCTGGGACTGGAGAATGGCGTAGTAGGTCTGAATTGCGGCGAGAGCCACATCCTGCCTGGCAGCGCTGAAACCTGATTTGACGGCACTCTCCTGGAGGGAGGCCTGTTCGCTGCGGCGCTCACGCCTGCCGAAATCATAAACCGTCTGGTAGATGCCGAGAGAGGCATACGGGAAGCTGGCATCCTGGGTTTCAAATGATCCAGTCGGCATTTTAATGGCCTGTGGGTCGAGGAGATTGGTGTAGCCGGCCTGCAGGTCGACCCTGGGGAGATAGCTGCTCCTGGATAGTTCGACATTCTCTCTGGCAATAAGGCTGTCGTGGGCAGCCGTTTTCAACTGGGGGCTGTTGGCGAGGGCCCGATCGATGGTATCTTTCAGCGTCAGCTTGTCAGCTGCATCGGCCAGGAGTGGGGGCAGGAGAAGAAAGGCCTGAAGAATGATGGTCTGCAATTTTACTGTTTTCACTATGGCTCTCCTTAGG
>VEOV01000257.1 GCA_012026855.1 Geobacter sp. | reverse complement strand
GCAGCGGCTGATGTGTATAAGAGACTGCCTAGGTCCCGCCGGTTGCCAGCACGTCGTAGGCTATCAGGACATTCTCCCCGGGTTTGATGGCATCGGTATGAATTTCCAGGGTGTCGGTACCGTACTCAAGATCATAGGTCTTCTTGAAGGTGTCATATGGCAGTTTGCCAGGCTTCCGCACCAGCACCACACCGGCTCCCAGCTTGTAAGCCAGGGCAGCACCGATGATGAAGCCGCGGGCCTCGACACCGACAACCTTGTCGATCTTTTTGCCGATGTAGCGATGGGACAGCAGGTCGATCATCTGCTGGTAAGATTTGGCATCGCCGAGCAGAGTAGTTATATCCTTGAAAACTATCCCTTTTTTGGGAAAATCGTTAACATCCCTGATAATATCTTTTAACTCCTGCATACTGTTTGTCCCCTTTCGGCTGTTTGAATTCACCTGTCAACGACCTCTCTGGTCCTGCGCAACTTCTCTATCGCTTTCGATTCAATCTGCCTGATACGCTCACGGGTTACCCCGAACTGCTTGCCGATGGTGTCAAGGGTCTGCGGATCGGTATCATCCAGTCCGAAACGAAGCGTCAGGATGCTTTTTTCAGTTTCGGACAGGGCCTGGAACCAGTCACTGACATGCTCGAATCTATTGATGTTATCAAGCAAATCCGACGGCATGACTGTCGAAGTATCCTCAATGGTATCACTCAGGTAGTAATCGCTGTTTTCCCCCATGGGGCGTTCAATGGAGTAGGTCTTCTTGAGGAGCATCATCAGACGCCGGACATGGGCCTGATCGACATTCATGGCAGTGGCAATCTCCTTGACCGTCGGCTCGCGGTTCAGCCTCTGCATCAGGTCGCGTGAGTTTCTCAGCATCTTGTTGATGTCGTCGGACACATGCACCGGCAGCCTGATGGTTCTGGACTGGTTGACCAGTGCCCGCTCGATGGACTGACGGATCCACCAGGTCGCATAGGTGGAGAAACGGCACTCCTTGGAAATCTTGAACCGCTCTACCGCCTTGATGAGTCCCAGGTTCCCCTCTTCGATCAGATCGAGAAACGGCAGGCCGCGGTTCATATAGCGTTTGGCTATCTTGACCACCAGGCGGAGATTGGATTCAATCATTCTGTCCCGGGCAGCCTTGTCACCGGCAGTTATCCTGTTGGCAAGTTCCCGCTCATCATCTGCCGTAAGCAGCCTTGTTTTCTGAATATCCCGCAGATAAAGCTTGATGGCGTCATCAAAAGTATCGTCTTCTTCTACGGCCTTAAGATCATCGCTCTCCTGCTCAAGCTCGGCAACTGCCTCCAGCTCTTCCGGTTCAGGTTCGACGAGCATATCATCCAGTGGCATTTCAGCTGTGGTATCTTCAAAGGTCTCTTCAAGTTCTTCTTGCATGCAAAAACTCCAGTAACCGATTATAGTTCCTGCCAGCCACTCTTGCCGATCAGGTTGACAAAACGACATTTCACACTCTGCTCGGAAACAAGGGAGCCGTCCTCCTGCTTCACGAGCTTGATGAGTTCCTGATTAATCCTGTCACCCACCGGAATTACCATCCGCCCGCCAACAGCCAGCTGGACGGCAAGCTCCTCCGGCACCAGAGGTGCTCCGGCGGTAACGATAATCGCCTCGAAAGGGGCCTCGCTGCTCCAGCCAAGGGTGCCATCATCAATTTTCATGGCGATATTGGTAAGCCCGAGCAGGTCGAAAAGTTTGCGCGCCCTGGTGGCAAGCTGGGGAATCCTCTCGA
Source organism: Geobacter sp. (assembly GCA_012026855.1). GTDB lineage: Bacteria > Desulfobacterota > Desulfuromonadia > Geobacterales > DSM-12255 > VEOV01. The sequence goes on along the minus strand of VEOV01000257.1, from coordinate 1,184 downwards.
CAGTGTAGACCCTTTTGACCAGACAGGAGAGCACCGCCGCCTGATAGCCGGAACCGGTGCCGATTTCCAGTACCCTCTCCGAGCCTTGCAGCTCGAGCAGTTCGGTCATCAGGGCAACGATGTAGGGCTGGGAGATGGTCTGCTTCTCACCGATGGGGAGGGAAGTATCATTATAGGCCTGGGCCGCCATCGCCTCCTGCACGAAAAGATGGCGCGGCGTCTTGAGCATGGCGTCAATAACCCGCTGATCCTTCACCCCTCGGGCGATAATCTGGGTATCAACCATCCTTTTTCTGGATATGTCGAAATTCATCAGGCCCCGTTAATACTGATTGGATGGGAATTTATACCAGAACAAGCTCACAAAGTCCAGCTTTGGAGTGCACTGAGAGCAGTGTGATTGGTCATGTCCAGGTGCAGCGGTGTTATGGAAATATGGCCTCTTTTAATGGCCGCATAGTCGGTGCCGTCAAGATCATGAAAATCAAGGTCAGCGGTGCCGATCCAGTAGTAATTGCGTCCCCGGGGATCGACGTTGTCGACAATAGTCCCTTCGTAGCGCCGCTTCCCCTGAACGGTAATCAGTGGAGACTTGAGCAGCTGCGGGTCAACAGCCGGCACGTTCACATTGAGAAAAGTGTCCCGGGGCAAACCATTGCGGATAAGCTCTTTTGCCAGCCTGGCGGCGTAGGCCGCTGCTCCGCTGTAATCGGCAGCAGCATCCAGGGTCACCAGGGAGACGGCAAAGGCCGGTATACCCATGAGCGTCGCCTCCGTGGCGGCAGCTACCGTACCGGAGTAGGTAACATCATCGCCGATGTTGGCGCCACGGTTGATGCCGGAAACCACCAGATCGGGGTGAAAGTCAATCAGGCTGTGAATCCCCAGGTTGACGCACTCGGTCGGGGTACCGTCAACGGCAAAGCGCCCCGGTGCAACCTGCTCGGCCCGCAGAGGATGGTGCAGGGGCAGAGCATGGGATGCGGCGCTCCGCTCCCGGTCAGGGGCGACCACCGCCACTTCGCCGATGGCTGCCAGGGCCGAGGCAAGGGCGATTATGCCCGGTGCATGGATGCCGTCGTCATTAGTCACCAGAATCTTCACATGGCCTCCGGAAGATGAAATTCAGCATTGGCTGCAGGCACGCTAGCCGGTATAAAGTTTTGCACCGCCTGCTGCAGGAT
>VEOV01000106.1 GCA_012026855.1 Geobacter sp. | reverse complement strand
GTGAGAAGTATCCATGATTTTGTGTTGAGCCGCCAGGCATTATTGTCGACAAGCGGAGAGTTATCATTGCCGGCCCCGCTTATTCGCAAGCTGAGGTTTTTTATGGCTGAAGCAAGTTCACGGCAGTCTACCGGTTTGATCATATAAACGTCAGCGCCGGATTCATATCCCTTCAGCCGTTCTTCCGCTTCACCGTGGGCTGTTTGCATGATTATTCCCATGGCATAGTTTCTGCGCGCATACTCTGCCAGGACATAACCGCTTTGATCGGGCAGGCCGATATCCAGTACGGCTACGGTGAAGTTCCTCTGTGCTACTACCTTGTAAAATTCCAGTCCGCTGTTGACACCGGTTACCTCCATGCCTGACAGGGTCAGGAACTCTACCAGGGTTTCGCAGAGATCGGGGTCATCTTCTACTACTATAACGCTGATCTTGTCATTCATGGTTTCTCTCTTTTACTGTTAGCGGAAGTATGATGGAGGCGCAGGTCCCGGACGCGAGGTCGCTTGCAATGGTGAGGCTGCCGCCGTACTGTTCGATGATGCTCTTGGCAAGGTAAAGTCCGAGCCCCTTGCCGCTGTCGTCAGTCATGTTGGATGCACGGTAACCCTTTTCAAAGACCAGGTCAATCTGCTCTTTTGGGATTCCGCAGCCGTGATCAGTTATGACAATTGTGACTGACTGATCGCCAGGTTGTACTTCAATTGATACCTTGCTGTCTTGTGGGGAGTATTTGAACGCATTGTCCAGCAGATTAAGAACAGCGGTCTTGAGAAGAATCATGTCTCCCGTGAATATTTTGTCGCGCAGGTCAGGAATGCTGGCGTTCAACCGCCGGTCCGGCCAAAGAGTGCTTGCTTCGCTCAGAAGCCCTTTGAGGAACAATCCCAGATTGATGCTCTGCTGATGCCGCCATGCTCCAATACCGGATTGGCTTTCCCTTGAGACCGAGGTTTCAAGCACCTCAACCAGCCGTTCCATGGCTTTTTTTATTTTGTTGAAGACGGGCAGCAACTTCATGTCAGCATCAACAGTCTTCATCTCCAGCAGGGAGATGTTCGCCTGGATTATTGCCAGTGGCGTGCGGTATTCGTGGTTTATCATGGCGACGAAACGCTCTTTCTGTTTGAGGCTTTCTCTTTTTTTCTCCAGAGCTTCTTCGAGCTGCTGCTGCTTTTCACGAAGATCTTCTGTCATTGATTCGGCAAGCTGCACCGCCTTTTGCTCGGCTTCAAGAGCTGATTGCAGCGCTAGATTCTCCGAGCGGCGTACGCGCTCGGTCATGGCAAGGGTCATCATGACCATGTTGAACAGGGATGATACCTCAACCGCATGCATGTTCCACCAGGCCACTGGCATAACTCCCAGCAGGCGCAGTAACTGGGCTGCGTAGCCGATATTGGTCGCACCAAACGCCGCCAGGTAGAGTCCGCCACCTTCCACGCCCTGGGTCACGTCCTTCAGGCTGAGCCAGGTGAGAACAAAGATCAGGAGCAATGAAAAACAGAAAAGGATTGGCGCCATATGGTTATAGATGCCGAATGGAACGGAAAAAGCAGTCGCTGCTCCGGTAAAAGCAATAAGTGCAAGGAAACGCCCTGTCCAGGGCCGATTGTTGTTTGCGAACAGGCGCATGCCGAACAGGGAAATGGAAAAAATGCTGCCGCCGACACCCGCACCGACCAGATAGTCGGAGAGCTTGTGCACCAGGGAGGGGCAGACAAGTGTCATTATGCCCGATCCGGGAAACGAGTTAAGGAAGAGGGAAAACAGATACATGGAGAAGTACAGATATAACCGGTCGCGCAACCGAATGAAGAGGATCAGGTTAATAAGCGAGATTACCAGCGCTGTGGCCAGGTATCCCCCCTGGAGCGCAATTTTTTTACTGCTGAAGGAGATGTAGTCCGGTTCGGTGTGAATGTCTCCTGTAAGACTGAGGCTGCTGGTGGTGCGCACCCTGAGATAGATTGTGTAAAGTTTGCCCTTGGTCAAAAAGAGCGGGATAGTGAAGTCAGTGTTTATGATCGGGCGATTAGCGGTCTGCAGGTGATCGCCGAGATGATAGGGCTGATATGACGCTGGATCGTCAGCTGCATCGCCCGTCTGGACATAAACATCCAGATAATCCAGGTAAGGGGGCCAGAGGCGGAGAAAAGTGTCTTCGGGAAACCTGGCAGTGCGCTGCACGGTAGTTCTTACCCAAATGGTGTCCTCAGTATAACTGCGATTGACGAAACCCGGAATCGGTGAGAACCTGTTCTGGGTAGCCGGCGACAGTACGTCTTTAAATGTCAGTTCCCCTTGTGGATCGATGAGAATGTCTAGATGCCCTTGCAGTGGGTAGCGTGGCGAATCGTCGAGGATAAGGGTGGGTGAGGCATAGGCGGAGGGAAGACTGCTGACCGTGGCCAGCATAAGCATTAACAGTAATAAAAGGCAGGACTTCTGGGTTTTTTGCGAAAAGCGGTCAATCATCGCCATTTTTGTCTTACCTGTCATGGTTGACAAGTATTGACGAAAATGCTTGTATTGGCAACTAAAATCAGGCTGTTAGAGGCATGACAGACATTGGAAAACAACAGGGGAATCAGCAGAAATGTTTCAGGTTAATTATGACAATGTCCCGCAGGTTGTAGTGGTTGTCGGGCCGACAGCTTCCGGTAAGAGTGATCTGGCTGAGTGGGTGGCCGACAAATTCAGCGGCGAACTAATCAATGCGGACTCCATGCAGGTCTACAGGGGGATGAACATCGGTACGGCAAAGCCCTCCATTGCCTCCATGTCTGCGATCCCCCATCATCTTTTCGACATTATCTACCCTGACGAAGACTTTACGGCGGCCGCTTATGTCAGGCTCGCCCGTCAGGCAGTGCTGGACATCTCCTCCAGAGGCAAGCTGCCGGTAATCGTTGGCGGTACGGGGCTGTATATCCGTGCTCTGCTCTCGGGTCTGGCTGAGTCGCCGGGGGGGGATGAAGCTGTGCGGGAGGAGTATCTGCAGTATGCGCTGACAAACGGCAACGGGGCTCTGCACGACCTTCTTTGCAGTGTCGACCCGCTTGCAGGAGCACGACTGCATGCCAATAACCGGGTCAGGGTCATCAGGGCTCTGGAGGTTTTCAAACTGACCGGGCGGAGCATCGTGGCGTTTCAGCAGGAGCACTCGTTTGCGTTAAAATGGTGTAACTATCTGAAAATTGGAATGAATGTTGAACGTTCGGAGCTTTACAGGCGGATTAATCTGCGGGTCGAGCGTATGATAAGCGAAGGTCTGGTTGCCGAGGTGCAGACCCTGCTTGCGGCAGGCTACCGGCCTGAACTCAAGTCACTGGCTGCCATAGGGTACCGCGAGATATGTTCATATCTCGCCGGAGAGGTTTCTCTGGAGGATGCTGTCAGCCTGATCAAACGTAATACAAGGCATTATGCCAAAAGGCAGCTTACCTGGTTTAATAACGAAGACGACATCACCTGGTTCAGCTGTCCGCTGGAAATTGACAAAGTAGGCAAAGCAGTTAAAGGCTTTTTGATGCGTCTTCAAATGTAATCTGCCTGCATGGGACCGATAGAATTTTTGCTGTACTTTTTTTGAACATAGGGTGTACTGTTGTTACAGGGACATCTCACCAGGGGTAATGTTATGGCAACAATACTTACATCACGGCGTCCAATCGGGCAGATCCTGCTTGATGGCGGCTTCATAGTCAGTCAGGATCTTGAGCTGGCTCTTGAAGTTCAGAAGCATTCCAATGAACTCCTTGGCCAGGTTCTCGTCAATATGGGTATTGTCGAGCAGGCGGATCTTGATGCTGCCCTGTCCATTCAGGCGCACCTCTCGTCTCTCGATGATGCCGTACGGACTGTTGCCGGCATCAGAAAGATGCTTGGCTCCCTGCTGATCCTTACCGGCAGGGTGACGGCCGAGCAGATTGATTTTGCCCTTGAGGAACAGCGGGCAACCGGTGAAAAGCTTGGTGATATCCTTATTCAGATGGGGCTTATC
>VEOV01000033.1 GCA_012026855.1 Geobacter sp. | reverse complement strand
GTACAACACCAAGGGGAAATCAACACGGGCAATAGTCCTGGCGGAGCAACGCCAGCCCGGCACCAACACCATCGAGGTGGTGGATGCCATCAAGCGGCAGATTACCCTGTTACAAGACCAGTTCCCCGGTTCGGTCAACTTGAACATTCTCTTTGACCGTACCGAGTCAATACGCGAATCGGTGGCCGACGTCAAGTTCACCCTGCTCCTCACCATCGCCCTGGTGATCATGGTGATCTTCCTCTTCCTGCGCAACGTCTCCGCTACGGTCATCCCCAGTCTGGCACTGCCGCTCTCCTTCGTCGGCACTTTTGCCGCCATGTTCGGCTTCTGTTTTTCCATCAACAACATCACCCTCATGGCCCTGACCCTGTCGGTCGGCTTTGTCGTCGATGACGCCATTGTCATGCTGGAGAATATCGTCCGCCACATGGAGCATGGTGAAACGCCTCTGGAGGCGGCTTTCAAGGGGTCCAAGGAAATCGGCTTCACCATCCTCTCCATGACCATTTCCCTGGTGGCAGTCTTTATCCCTGTGCTCTTCATGGCCGGTATGCTGGGGCGGATGCTGCACGAATTTGCCGTTACCATTACCATTGCCATTCTTATCTCCGGTGTAGTCTCCCTGACATTGACCCCCATGCTCTGCAGCCGTTTTTTGAAGCCACCCGGTGAAGAACAGCATGGCCAGCTCTATAACCTCATGGAGCGTTTTTTCGACCGGCTGCTGCATCTCTACGAGTCGAGTCTCAAGCGCGTGCTCAAGTTCCGGCGCACCACAATAGTCATGACTCTGGTGATGGCCTTCATAACGGCCTGGCTGTTCACCAAAATTCCCATGGGCTTGCTTCCGGCCGACGACATCGGCGCCATCTTTGCCACCACCGAAGGCGCCCAGGGGATTTCCTTCGATGAATTGAAGCGCCAGCAGCAGATCATGGTGGACAAGGTTCTGGAAGAGCCGAACGTGGAAGCCATCAAGTCGTCGGTCGGTGCTTCCGGCAGCCGGGTAGGGGGCAACAGCGGTTTCATGTTCATCAAGCTGAAGCCCCGCCATGAGCGGAAGCTTAGCGCTGATCAGGTTATCGAGAAGCTGCGGCCCAAATTGTCGGGTGTGCCGGGGCTCATGGCCTTCATGCGCAATCCACCCCTGATCCAGCTGGATACCACCCAGAGCAAGGCGCTTTACCAGTTTGTCCTCCAGAGTCCTGATACCGACGAGCTCTATCGTTCCGCAACAGCTTTCGAACTGAAACTGAGGGGACTGCCGATGCTTCAGGACGTCACCTCAGACCTGCAGATGAAGAACCCCCAGGTCAATCTGGAGATCGATCGCGGCCGGGCCGCCAGTCTCGGTATCAGTGCCGAGCAGATTGAAAATACCCTTTATTCGGCTTACGGCTCACGCCAGGCGACCACCATCTATTCTCCTTCCAACCAGTACAAGGTGGTGATGGAACTTGAGCCCAAGTACCAGATGGACCCGGCTGCCCTCGGGCTGCTCTATGTCCGTTCCAGCGCCGGGGTGCTGGTCCCCTTGACATCGGTGGCAACCCTGAGCAAGGGGTTGGGGCCCCTCTCGGTCAACCACCTGGGACAGATTACGGCTGTCACCCTCTCTTTCAACCTTAAACCGGGTGTGCCACTGGGGGACGCAGTTTCAGCCATCGAGAAGGAAGCCCGTTCACTCCCTGCAGCGATCACCACCGGTTTCCAGGGGACTGCCCAGGTGTACAAGGCGTCGACCAAAGGGCTGGCGCTGCTGCTGCTGCTGGCTATCGTGGTCATCTACATCGTGCTGGGGATTCTCTACGAGAGCTACATCCACCCGGTGACAGTCCTCACCGGACTGCCATCTGCCGGCCTGGGAGCCGTCTTGACCCTGATGGTTTTCGGCAAGGACCTCAATCTCTACTCCTTTGTAGGCATCATCATGCTGGTGGGGATTGTCAAGAAAAACGCTATCATGATGATAGATTTTGCCCTGGAGGCGGAACGTCACCAGGGTCTTGCCCCCATGGAGGCCATTTATCAGGGGGCTGTCATCCGTTTCCGCCCCATCATGATGACCACCATGGCGGCCCTGATGGGGACCCTGCCCATTGCCCTCGGTTTCGGCGCCGGTGCTGATTCACGCCGCCCCCTGGGGCTGGCGGTCGTCGGTGGTCTGCTGGTCTCCCAGCTGCTGACGCTGTATATCACACCGGTAATCTATTATTACTTTGATCAGATTCAGCGGCGTCTCAAGCGCTCCAGAGGGGGGACTGAGTAAAGTTGCCACGCAAAACCGCCCTGATATATAGTCAAAGTTTCGAGCAGTTTTCCTATGGGGAGAGTCATCCGTTCAAGGTACAGCGCTTCCGGCTGGCTTTTGAACTGATTGCAGCCTATGGTCTTGACCGGCTCCCCGGAGCTGAAGTCCACCAGGCAGCTCCGGTTGAGGAAGAACGGCTGCTCTCATTTCACGACAGCAGCTATCTGCAGCGGATGCGGGAGTTCAGCAGTTCTACCGAGCCGCGTGCCGATTTTCTCTACGGTCTCGGCGGTGCTGAAAATCCGGTTATTCCCGGTTTCTACGACTGGGCGAAGCTCGGTACCGGTGGTACGGTCGAGGCAGCCAGGCTGGTCGTTGATGAGGGTTACACCGCTGCCTTCAATCTGGCCGGGGGCTATCACCATGCACACCGGGCAAAAGCTTCCGGCTTCTCCTATCTGAATGATGCGGTCATTGCCATCAATCTGCTGCTGGAGCGGGGCAAACGGGTCGTTTATCTCGATCTTGATGCCCATCATGGTGATGGTGTGCAGGAAGCCTATTATGATGATGACCGTGTCCTGGTCATATCCATCCACGAAAGCGGCATCTACTTTTTCCCGGGCACCGGTTTTGACAACGAAGCAGGCGAGGGGAGCGGCTATGGTTACACGGTCAATATTCCGCTGCTGGCCCACAGTGATGATCCGCTCTACATGAAGGCTTTTGACGAGGTTATCTACCCGCTGATCGCCGCTTTCAATCCTGATATTCTGGTTACTCAGCTCGGCGCAGACACCTTTCGCACAGACCCTTTGACCCGGCTGGAAATCACTACCCATGGCTACAGCTACATCATGAGAAAACTGGCCGCGCTGAAAATGCCCTGGGTTGCCATGGGAGGAGGGGGGTATGACCTGATGAATACCGCCAGGGCCTGGACCATCGCCTGGTCGGTGATGAACGATGTCAAAATTCCTCCGGCGCTCCCTGCCCAGTTCGTAAATTCCATCTCTGCCATGGGCTACCCCAATAGAATGCTGACAGATGCCATGCACTGGGCTGATGAAGAGGATCGTAACACTGCTCTGGATGCCGTGGAATGCTCCATTGCCAGGATTCGCAAACTGCATTTTCCCCTCCTGATAGGCAGCACTCAATAAGCTTGAGCTTTGACTCTGAAGAGGCTATATTTGGCGGTACATCTTTTAGCTACGGAGCCAGAATGCCTGTTTCTGAAACGCTGAACCCTTTAAAAATAGCCGGCATTTCCTACTATTACCCGCCTGACGGGGCTTCACTGCAAGGCCGGGACGGCAGGGTGGATCTTGATTATGCCGGCATCCCCGTACCGCTCCTGGATGACGATTTCAAGGCACTCTCCGGCTCAGAGCCCTCCTATGATGCTGTTGGCAGAGGGGTTTACCAGCTGCTACGCATCAATCCAGATGCCCCGTTCAGCGAGCGTTACGCTCTGATGCTCCGGGATGCATACCCCCATCTTTTTTCAGAGATGGCCACAGAGCTGGTCATGCTGGACAAGAAGGATGTTGATCTCCCCTATCTTGACAGGAAGATCAATTACCTGAAGATCTTTGCACTCCTGGAACCTGACAATCACCGCTTCCCGTCTGAAATCGGCGCGACCTATCTTGACAAGGCCCTTAACATTGGAGCCCTTGGCAAAACCACTGTCTATCTCTTTGCAGCAGAGAAATACCTCAACCTTGCCCATGCTCTTGATGCTGACGACCTGCATACCAGGCAGTTGGCTGGTGAAGTTGCTTTTCTGCTCGGTAAATACGACGCTGCCACAGGTTTCTGGCACGGCATAGCCGGGGCTTTACCGGAGAACGCTGCCAAAACAGTTGCAGAAAGGCTCGCCCGGATTGCTGCCGGTGATTTTTCACTGGTGCCGGCGATTGACTATCTGCAGGCAGTCGGCGTGGCACTGGAAGCTTATGAGTTTGGCGATTACGAAGAAGCTTCAGCCATCATTCTTGATGTGCTGGAGGCGCTCTCCCAATTCGAGGAATTCCCTCTGGCTGAGATCAATTATCTGCTGGGGCTCTGTTATGTGAAACTTGACACGCCACGCTATGCTGAAGATTATCTGCGCCGCGCAGTAGAGCTGCGGCCTGATTTTAACGAGGCAAGGCAAGAACTTGCCGCACTGGGAGTTGCCTGATGTTCGGTTTTTCGTCGGCTGACTGGATTTTCATTGTCGCTGTAATGCTGGTAATTGTCGTCTGTGTGGTTCTCAGTAAAGTATTCAAACACTGAAATATCAGCAATTTATCGCAGGAGGATTATATTTTTGCTTGAAGCCGAAGAGCATGAGGCGCGCCGCCCGCTGGGAATAACACTTTTGACCGGTCTGTATCTTTTCTTCTTTCTGGTCTCAGCCTCAACATTCGGGAATCCGTTTCCGTTTCTCGGGGTTGTTTATCAGGCGACTGCCGCCAAGGCGCTTGTTTTTTTCGACAGCCTCATCTGTGTTTACCTGTTCATCGGCATCATGAAACGCCAGCTTTTGACATGGTATCTGCTGATTGTCTATAACCTGTTCGAAATCATCAATACCATTGTAAACCTCTCATTTATCAAGCCTGCGGAGATCGAGAAGATTGCCGGCATGCCGGTTGATCCCAATGCTCTCCTGACCAATAACATTGCCGCAGCTTTGGCAATACTGCTCCTTACCCAGTATATTTACCGGCAGAAAGTTCATTTTACTAATGCACAGAAGTATCTCTTCTGACATATCAAGGGGTGCCTGATGGCGTTTCTTCCGGATTTCATCAAGCTTGGCGGTGAGGGGGGCATCATTGACAAAGTGATGCACGGCTTGACCCAACCCTTATTCGGTTCAAAGGACAAGGATGACAACTGCATTAATCTGCAGGATACCCGTGGCGTCGGTATCAGGATTGAAAAACTCAACAAGTTTTTCGATGAGAAGCATGTTCTCAAGGATATCGATCTTGAGATCATGGCCGGAGAAACCTTTTCCATCATCGGTCCTTCAGGCACAGGGAAGAGCGTCCTTTTAAAGCATATTGTCAAACTGGAAGAACCTGACAGTGGTGAAATCTTTATTGATAACCACCCGATTTTTGACCAATCCGGAGCAGAAGCGCCAAACTATCGCTACAGCATGGTTTTTCAATCCTCTGCGCTCTTCAATTCTCTTACTGTCGGCGAGAATGTCGGTCTCTGGCTGCGGGAAAAGAGAATCTGCAAGGAGCTAACCATCAGGCATATCATCAGTGACAAGCTGAAACTGGTCGGCCTGGAAGGGCAGGAGGGGCTTAAAACGGCGGAACTCTCCGGCGGTATGAAGAAAAGGGTGGCCATTGCCAGGTCCCTGGCAATGAACCCGGACCTGATTCTTTATGATGAGCCGACTGCCGAGCTCGACCCGATCAATACCGACGAACTTGCCAACACAATTCTTGGCCTTAAAGAGCGGACAAAAAATACAACAGTGATAGTCACCCACGACCTTAATTTTGCCCTGTACATCTCTGACCGGATAGCCATGATATCCGGCGGCCGGATCGTGGAGGTGGGTACGCCTGCAGAGATCAAGGCCAGTGAAAACCCGATTGTCAAAGGGTTCATCTATACTACAACAAAGGGTATCAAGTGATCGCTTCTCACGTGAATATCAAGAGCTGCACATTATGAGCAAGATCCTTCTCGTTGATGACGATAAGGCCTTCACGTCCATTCTGGATACTTACATCCGGGAGATCTGCCCGCTTCTCAAGGTAGAGGTCTGCAACAACCCGCTGGCTGCCCTGGCGTTGATCAAAAAAGGGGACAACGAGCTGATTCTCATCGACCTGGAGATGCCGGCCCTTGACGGTATGAAGCTTTACCGCTTTGCCCTGGAATCCGGAGTCGACAAGAAGCGGATCGTCATCCTCTCGGCACGGGAGCCGGACTATCTCAGGGAGTTTTTCCCCATGGGGAGCTGTCTTGGTGTGCTTAACAAGTTTGAGGCCAAGCAGAAAGAGGTGCTTGGCATGATTCTCAAGTCAATCCAGAGTAAAGTTTGTCATTGTTGAAGAGGTTCCCATGGCGGCAAAGCCAGTAATCCTAACAATTTACAATCAAAATCACCTCAGACGCGACTGGCAGTTCGATTTTTCCGGAGACGGATTCATCGGCTTTCTGCAGAGTGTTAGCGAGGAGATGTCCCGGTTCGGCATTGCTTTTTCATGGCGAACCAATCCGGACCATACCGTTGAGATCAAGAGTTATGGCGACCTGCTGAATGCAGTCAGGCTGACATCGCCGGCAGACGGGGTTAGCAGTCGTTGTGTCGGCCACATCATCGGTAAGAGCCAGAATCTGGATTTGATGGAAGATCTGCGCCGGGCTATCAACAGGGTGGCTTTTGCGCCGGAGACGATCCCGCCTGATGACGAGAACAGGAAAGTCTGCCATAACTGCGGCTGCGGCTGCTGAAGAGACTGTCTTGGTGCTGTCAGGGTAAATGGATTATTTCTGCGGTTACTTTTGATATTGAGACATGGAGGATGGCACAGCTTTTTTGTGAGCTGGCAGCCATGAGGGTGCCGGGATTAATCAGCAGAATGCCGTCACTTTTCTGTACCAGTGGCACGTGGGTGTGCCCGCAAAGGGCAACTGCAGCTCCGGTTTCTTTTGCTCTCTTGAGCAGCAGCTCATAGCCGGCCTTGACCCGATAGTTGTCGCCGTGGGACAGAAGGAATTTGTGACCCTTGAATGTGTGGCACAGTTCGCGCGGCTCTGTTGCATCGGGATCACAGTTTCCCGGAACCATGATTACCGGAGCCTCAGACACCTTCTCCAGATCCCTGGCATCGCAGATAAGGTCACCAAGATGAATGATCAAGTCTACCTGAATGCCGGTAATGCATTGCAGAGGTGCAAGCCAGTTGCCGTGGGTGTCTGATACGACCAGTATTCTCATGAGAGCAGCATAGCTTCAGCCGGACTGTCAGTCAACTTTTAGATGATGTGCAGATTTAAATCAAAAAGTTTTCCCGAAAAAGGTTAACCCATGAATAGAAAGTGGCTCTGGATATTGCTCGGACTTGGCGGATTCTTTGTGCTGGTTGCCCTGAGCGCAGTAATTGCCATCGGCTCTCTCTGCAGTGATAAGGAGATCAGCGTTACCAACGGGGTGGGTCTTGTCGAGGTCAAGGGGGTGATTATCGATCCCCAGGAAACCGTCAAGCAGCTGCGGGAATTTGCCAAGGATGACAAGGTTAAGGCCGTTGTGCTGCGCATCGACTCTCCAGGGGGTGTTGTCGGCCCTTCACAGGAGATCTGGTCAGGGGTAAAGAAGCTTAAGGAAAAGAAGCAGGTGATCGTTTCCATGGGGAGCGTCGCTGCTTCAGGCGGATACTACATTGCTGCCCCTGCCAACCTGATCTACGCCAATCCGGGGACAATCACCGGCAGTATCGGTGTCTTGATGAAGTTTTCCAACCTGGAAGGTTTGATGAACAAGGTTGGCATGAAATCCTTTACCCTGAAAACCGGCAAGTTCAAGGATGTCGGCTCGCCGGCGAGGACCATGAGCGAAGAAGAGCGGGCCATGCTCCAGGCAGTCATCGAGAGCACCCACAGTCAGTTTGTCAGGGCGGTTGCCGAGGGACGCAAGCTGCCTGAGGCCCAGGGC
>VEOV01000352.1 GCA_012026855.1 Geobacter sp. | reverse complement strand
ATGCAATCTGGATAGCCGGAGCGAAGCCCTGCCTGCCTGACAAGTTTCCATACCGCAAGCGATTCGCCGTGGGACAGCAACCACTCCGCCGCCAACCTTAAACGACGAATTGCGAACGCATCCTTGCTTTCCACTGCCGATGCCAGCACCTTACGAGTTAACGGCAGATTTTCCAGATTTCTTAAGAAGGAAACCGGTTCGCCGAGCCGCTTGCATATGCCAGTTGCAGTGATCCGGACTGGCCTCTCTGATGTTTTCAACCCCCTTTTAACCAACAGCCTGATCCGTCCGGACAGCCTTCTATCCCGTTCCTGCCAATTCACTCGCTTGACTGCAACGGTATGCTTACGCCGTACTGGGATGTGAGTCTGCAGCCAGACGCGATCATGCCGGTAAAGCCATGCATAAACTGCTGGACTACGTTGTCGAAGCCATTTTGTGCCGGCATCCGGATTATGCTCACGCAACTCCTGCCACATGGAGCGTCGACTCTCCAAGTCTGCACTGTCTGGAGAGGAACAAACTCCGGCATCAGGGGTCACACACGACAGTTGCTCAAAATAACGCTGAACCGTTTTTGTATCGACATTCAATTGACGTGCAGCCGCCCTGAAACTCTTCCTCTCGGTCAGAATCAGATCTAGGAGCCGGTTCTCCCAAACATGCCCCATCGAAACAATGCGGCCAATTCTGGTGCGGTCTTCCCGGCGTTGGTCAGGTCCGCTTCGCGAGTAGGCGAATCCGCACCTACAGGCGAATGTACCTACAGGAACGCCAGTCACCGAATTGCGGGTAATTGTGCAAGCACCGATCACTGCCCGCCTATAATGTGAAGCAGCCGGATTCAGGCAGGGCCATGGCCCGCGTCCAAAGGGGCGCAGTTTGCCTACCTCTTCGACAAGTAACTCCTCAACATTTTTTCCAAGGAATCTGATCAGCAGCAGATGGTAAAGCGGGTGGGAGGTTTTGCGAGGTTTTCTCACGAGAGCAAGCAGCCAATTGTCGGTCTTTGTAGCAGGAAGACTGCAATGGAGGTCAGCCAGGAATTCATCCCCATAATATTTGCGGAATGACTCAAGCAATCCATGGGCATCCAGATGACCGGAAATGCTGGCAAGCCCTTTGTAGTACAGATGGAAAAGGTAACGCCGGTGCAACTCGTCAAGGCCGATCGGTTGCAGTTGGCCAATGCCGTTCAACAACAGGTGTACTGCAGTAGCCAGCCACACTGAATGGGCAAAGTGTCCTGCCTCCTGTAACGGTTGTTGGAGCGTCATCATTCCCGGTTCAAGCGGAACCAGGGATTGCCTATTACCGTTACCCACCCTGACGCCGGAATCCACCAACAAGTCAAAGTGATGGGAGCATATACTCACCCACTGAGCCTGATGACTGCGATGCCAATACGGTTCTCCGAACTTCCGCTCATCATCCCGCCTGCATGACACACAAAAGCGAAGAGACGCAGTCGCAGGAATCCTGCACGCTGTCTGCCCGGCTGACATGTGGACATTCCCTTTACCAAGCTCTCCTTTCATCAAAAGCTCAATCCGCTCGACACGACCAAGGGGAAGAAACGGACGGTAAAGCGGGAACAGGGTATGATTGTTTATGAGGGATATTGCCGTGTGGAAGGTATGAGGTGAAAGCCGATCTATGATGGAATTGATCCGTGTCGGCAAGTCGACCGCCACCGAGGCCTGTCTGTTGCCGAACATATCCATCATAGTGTGCCCGAAACTGTCATGACCGCTACGCGCATGAAATCTGGCAAGAACACTATAGAGCTATTCGTCTGGGTATGGCGTAGGAAAGAATGGAAGCATGTCAGCCTCCGACACCAGCGAGGAATTCGGTGGCAGGCTTGATTACGCCTGCAGCTTTCAGTTCGACGTAAACGGAGGATTTCTTTTTCAACGCCGGTTTGGCGATTTCCCGCAGGTCTCCACTCAGGGAAATGACCTTGGCTGTTTTTGTTTTTGGGAGAGTCGGCACAGGTGGCGCAGGTTCGCGAGTTTGCAACTCATGTTCGGCTGCCAGGCGAAACGCCTCGCTTGTCGCCAGTTTCAGGTCGGCCTCTGCGGCAAAGCGCTCCACTGCCTGTTGAGCCCATCGCATTGACAGAGGGACAGGATGACCAGCCTTGGCGAGAAGGGAGCCGATCTGGTACACGGGTGAATCGAAGGACTCTCCCTCATCTTCTGGAACTTGCCGCTCCTGGTTGGCAAGGTTGTCCACCGTACCGTAAAGCGAGACCCTCTTTACTGCAGCGGCGAAAAATCTCTCCATCTGACCTGCCACAGGCACCACATCTGTGACCTTACTGAGGAAATCAGTGTCATTGAAGCGCAGCGCCTGAAGAATCGGGCGCAGCATATGGAAATTGCCCTTTGCCACCTCTCTGATGCGGCCTGGAGTCAGCCGTTCGTCCTCTTCACCTATGACGCTCCACTGGGTCAACATGTAAATCTTCACGGCAATGTCTACAATCCCTTGGGACTCCTCGTACATTACCTTGCTCAGCTTTGGGGAAAGAGGTGTCGGCTCTCTGGTCCACTGATACTTCCATAATTTGCTTATAAAGCGATCCCACAGCTCGTCTTGCTGGAGGTTCGAAATGACTACATCGCCCTGTCCAGCCATACGCCTGGCCATGGCGATTTCTTCAGAGAAAAGACTGAATGCTTTGAAGGTGCCAAGCAGCACAACTGGAACTCCGAACGTATTGGTGAGCTCCACGAAAAAATTCAGCATTTTTTCGGCGCCTCCGCTCTTGGCCAAGCTGAGGCGTTGGATCTCGTCGATCGCCAGCACTCCCATTCCCAAAGAGCCGGCCAGTTGCGACATGATCGGTAGGAGCTTGTCTACTGACCACAGCCGGGGATTCTCGTATTTCTTTGCATACCTGGTTCCGAGAATCTGATCAATAGCTTCGAAAAAGAAAAAGCAGAGCCCTTTAAGTGATCCGTCGAAAGGGCAGTCGAGTTTGAGCCACACCAACTGTTGTTGGTCGAAAGGCGTTTCATTGTATTTAGTGTGGACAATTACCTGGGGATAGAGACTGAGGATACTTTCCACTATGGTCGACTTGCCTACCCCGCTACAACCGATAATGGCGAACCCGGCGGCAGTCGAACGGATAAGCGGCTGGATCCCGTAATCGGCCCAGTTTTTTTCCAGCTCCGGGAATCCAGACCGTAACTGGCGTGCCCACTCGCTCTCAAGCGGATTTCGGTCCATGTAGCCCCCGCGGATCATGCGGGAAAACTTCTGCTCGATTTCCAGGAACTCCGGCATCGGGAAAATACAGTTGGCAATGCGCTGCACTGCAAAAAGACGCCGTTGCGGCGGCAAGGTCCGTTCCTGTTCATCATAAACCGGATAACGAGAAATGAGGCCCGAGACCTGCACGGGAGTGAGAGCCTGCGGGAGCGCCTCTATGAAACAGTTATGTCGATGCAGAGGCTCTTCGCTCTCCGAATACTTTGCTTCGATACGAGTTCCGATAAGGAGCCGATTGTTCCGCCTATTTGTAGGGTTCATTTGTCCTCGCCTCCTAATTCGGAACGTTCGATGGCCTCCAGATACTTCCGTTTTCTGGCGACACCAAGGGGTTCCGTCTCTTCCGGCTCCCTCCCCTCGGGGAACGTCACAACTTCACCCCTTTGTTGCTGGTCAGAGGGGCGTTCCGGCCGCAAGTCCCACGCTTCCTCGCTACGGATCCTGCCCTTCTCATCCTTACGATTCTGCCGTATGCCACTAATTCTCTTCTGATCGCTCATTGACCGGTCCAGTGCCGCAGCCGTCAACTCAGTTGCCTTGGCGACCCTGTCATCTACAAATGCATTTAATTCCCCACTGCTTCCGATTCTTCGAGATTTATGCAGAGCAGACTTTTGCTTATTTACCTCCTGATACTCCAGAATCTCCTCTACCCTGAAATTCTTGAACCTCTCATCGCGCGGAAGCAGCTGGCATGGCTCAAGACGGCCACTTTCAAGGATGAGGTAAATAACCTCGGGTTTTCGAGGATCATAGGAGGCTACCATCGTCCAAACCCCGGAATGACGGGCCTTGACGAACCACTGTTCCCTAATCGCTAACTCGCAACTGTAGAACATCCCCTTAAAGCGGATTCCCTTCAAGGTCACTGTTGCTGTATCACGCGGAAGAAGGGCAAGCTTGACCATGTCCGGAGATCTTTCGCGCAGGTGCCCGGTACGATTAACAATTCCCCAGTTCCACAAATCGATCGGCACAGGCTCAACCCCGTCACGCAGCATATCTTCGCTGAGCGGATAATCGTCCATCCGGTGGAACAAGTTGTATTCAATCACCATAAGTATCAGGATGCTCGTAAACTCCTTCATAGTCATGGTCGCATCCAGACGATAATCCGGTTCACCTTGCTCCCGCTTCCGGACAGCTCCAGGAATCCATTTGATGCTGGTATTGTTGGCTCTGCGGAAGGATTGTTCGACTATCCCCTTCAGATCACCTCGATAAGGAGCACAGTTAGCAAAAGGGATGTTCAGATCTGCCACCAATTGGTCGGATGGTATGCTGATAAACTCGCCGCGATCGCCAGTTATCTTTTCCGGCAGATAACAACTGGGCCAATCATCCGCTGAGATACTGATGTCATATTCAGCGCAAAAGGCTACCTTATCTGATGTTGCGTTAGCGAGGGCCATCATTCCGGTCAACCAACTTGGGCCTTCAAGCCCAACATACAGGCCTACGCAGAGCCTAGACATCGCGTCCATGCAAAAGTAGAGTACCGGTCTGCCGATTATCCTCGAACGGTCAATCTCGCTGACGAGATAAATGTCAGCTATGGTTGCATCTATCTGGTAAATCGATCCTGGGCCGAAAGCCATAGTGGTTGAACTGCCAAGCACCGGACGATGTTTCAACTCATATGCACGTCTCCCTTCGCGTGACACGATGGCGTGAATCAGGTTTGTCTGCAGATGATACCAGTAGGTGAATTGGCCAAATGTCGGCACAAGATGGGCAGGTGCAGGGATGGGAATGTTTACGCCATCCTGCAAACGGTAGCCATGGTTGAAGTGGTTTTCAATCATGAGATTGTAAGCGCGTTTCAACGGATTTTTTTGGTTTGAATGGTAGTAACGCTTGAAGGCAATTTTGAATATTCGCTTTATGTCCTCGTCAACATTGACGCCGACCATCTCAGGGGCTACAGCAATCACCTTCGGCTTGCGTCCCCGTTTCCTGTCATTTCTGATTCCGCGTTCCTTGCCAGGCGCACCGCAATTGCCATAATCAGGAAGCAGGGCATTCTTAATCATCCCCCTTTTCCAGTACCTGCGCAGATAACTGTAAACCATGTCAACCGATGCCTTTGAAGCAATGGGGTCAGTCAAGATCAGGCGTTTCCGTCGCTCTTCATAATAAATTTCTGGTTCCTGAACAACGAGCCCGCTTATCTTTTCCCAGTTCCGATCACGTATTTCGAGGTGCCTCGCCGAAATATCGACCATGGCCACCAATCTGGAAAACGGATCAATGGTAAGGCGTATCGCTATTTCATCTCTGAAAGCCGTTTCGATTTCAAGCCGTGTGCGCAGGATAGGAAGCGAGGCCACATCATTAATATCGATCATAAAAACAGCATCGCCACACGGTTCAACCCAGAGCACCCGTTCCTGAAGTGGCATTTCGTCATCAAGATCCAGCCATTCGACAATCATGTTTACGACTATCCCGCCCATGGCTAAACTCGCTGTTGTGCTGCCGCCAGCACCGCTCTGGTTACGGTTAACGGCCGCTGGGGCTCGATTTTAGTCAGCATGTCAACCTCCCACTGCCGGGTTGCAATGAAATGCCTTACAGCCCATAAGGCTGTACCACCTTTGAGGCCTAACTTCGCATCGCTTGCCATACATGTTTGTGCGAGTGGGCATTCAGGCTTAGCGGCAAGTTCAGTGAAAATCTCACGCTCTAAATACGGGATGTACGATGTGGTGATACCTGGCGCATCCTCCGAATCAATGGCCGAATGAAGCCAACTAATGTTATGTGCCAATGCGGCAGGAATTTCGAATTCGGTTACTATCCCCCAGTCCACTCCCTGTTCTTTCCAATAGGTCCGCTCTATTTCAAACTTCTCAATCGTTCGCTGATCATTGAGATCGTTGGAATATTTGACAGTTCGAGCCATCATGCGTCTGTCCCCGTTGCAAACAATATCAATAAGGAAATCAGTGGTCATGACCGTAGGTTTCCCAATCTTGATATCGCTTGGATGTTTTATGGAAAGACGCTCGGCAATTTTCAGGGTTTCGGTTTGTATCAGCGGAAATTGTTCGCGGATATCGACAATGTTTTGCGCCCATTCGAGCGTCAGGAAATAGTTTGTTTCCAATGTGGACAGAAAATGGTGCACTCTTCCGGTCTTCCACCCTTTTATGCGGGTCGATTGCCCCAGAGATGGCACCTCCCTCGTATAAAGAAAAGGGGTGTAGTTTATTCCGTGACCTTGGCCACGCCCCTTTAATAATTTGCTTTCATTACTGCTGATCTTGCGTCTCGGCATAATCATCACCTTCTACAGCGATAGGAGAGGGGGCTCCTGCCCCCCTCGACTTACTTTTCCTTACGGACGCCCTTGAACGGCTCTTTGTCTGCTTTCTGGTCCATGAATTTGCCGGTATCTGTATCTCGTTTCGTCCAGCGTTCATTCACAGGATTGAAAACCTGAGACCTGCCTTTAACGGCGCCATTTCTGTGACCATCTCCCTTGGGGGGATTGGTTGCCATACTCATCACCTCCTTTCCTTATGTAGTTGTTAAGTCGAGTGAGGGCTTATGCGTAAACCGGTATTTTCCACGCCCGTAACCCATAATTGCTGGCCCAGAGTATTTTCCCGCTCCTGGGATCTTTCCGCCATGGACGAAAGATGTAGTAGGCCACCTCTTTTTCAGCTGATTCGTTTTTCATTTTTTGTTCTCCGGCATGTGTTAGCTTCTGGTAATAAATCGCCATTTATTTTAATATGCCGGTCACTTTTAAAATTTTGCCGGTTTCTGGCAAAAATTTTTTAAAGGGCGGCATTATTTATATGAGCAGGTGAAAAATTGACTTCGGCTGAATCGAAACAATTACTGGAAATACTGGCTTCGCAACCTTGGGATGACATCATCCCCAGATTGGTGGCTCATGCCTTAAAGAAGTCGAAAAGACTTTTCTGGAGGGGGATTTACGGAGGACCTCTTCCAGAGGGTAAGGAAGTGGTAGATCTGGTTAATCTGGCAATCGAGAAAGTTCTTTCCGGTAAACGCCAGTGGGATGTTTGTGCTTGTCCAGATTTCTTCTTGTTCCTGAGAGGGATTGTTGATAGTGACTTGAACCACTTGGCCGAAAAACCCGAAAACAAGCTTGTAATGGCAGACACACTGCCAAGTCAGCTAACCGACTGCGACGACTGTGAACAAGAAATTTCTATTATTCTCATGGTGCCGTCAGACACACCAAACCCAGAAGAGATGCTTCTTTTGAAAGAGGATGAAGTACGGTGTGAGAAATTCTACTGGGGTTTTTACGAATCACTTGCCGATAAACCTTTTTTGCAGAAAGTCGTAGAATGCATATGGGATGAGGTTGAAAAGCCGGCAGAGATTGCCGAGAGGGTAAATGTTCCAGTCGGCGAGATATATAATGCAAGGAAACAACTCCAGCGGCGTTTGGATGAGTACCGCAAGACGAACTGAATTGCAGACATTTGAGGGATGACAATGCACAAAAATGCATCGGATATATTGAAGTCATTGCATGGTTTCATAGTTGGCCCAGAGGAGGACGTCACAAGCCTTACACCTGACCAGGTTCAGCAATACCTCAAGTCAGAGGGAATCGACTCTACTCCTCTCGTAGGTGACGTAAAACAACGGATTGCGAAGCTGATGGCAGGTCAGGAATTGGCAAATGCTCGCGAGAGGCGGCTTGGACTCGTCTCCAAAACACAGCATGCTTCCGTTAGTGAGTCCCAGCCATCATTGAAAGACAAGATCAGGGTAATGATCGAAAGGCTAACACAAGGTAACCCTGAACTCGCCACCGTCTATTTCAGGAAATTCGAGGAATCAAGTGAGGCAGATCTTGAAACATTGCTGGAGGATTTGACCCTTTTGGAAGAACTGGATGATGAGGATGTCGCTTAGAAAACATGACAATTTCGAATCTGCACGGCAAGCAGCCAGCGCGTTGATCAAGAAATTTGCAATCGCGGATCCCAGTGAAATCGTAGTTGAAGATATTGCCATGGCTCAGGGCGTACTTGTGCTTGAGGGCAAGCTTCGTGGCTGCGAGGCAAGGCTGGTTCGAAGAAAGGACAGGGGCATCATCCGGGTGAGGGATGATATCCAGAGCGATGGTCGGAAAAAGTTCGCAGTGGCCCATGAACTAGGGCATTGGGAACTGCATGGCGATATTTCACAATTTCATGTTTGCACTGAAACAGACCTGAGAAATTACAGTGGGAGCAATCCCGAGATCGAGGCAAATACTTTTGCCGGCGAACTGCTGATGCCGTCGAGTTTGCTCCGTCCGTTGTGCAGATCTATTGAGCCAAGCCTTTCTGCCATTAAGAATCTCGCAGAGAAATTTGCGACTTCACTTACTGTCAGTGCCATTAGGTTTGTCGAAGAACAGAGGGAAAACTGTATCGTCGTTCTTTCTGAAAATGGCAGGGTAGCTTGGTGGCGGACTAAGGATAAAGACAACTCTTCAGGGCTTTGGATTGATTCGAAGCAGAAAATCCATCAGGACAGCGCAGCCTGGGAATGTTTTCATGATGGGATAGTGGCCACCAAGATGCAGCGAGTACCAACCGTAGCTTGGTTTCAGGATCTTCGCTATCAAAGACGGATGGAGGTCTATGAACAATCAATGAAGTTGGGTACGTATTCAGGAGTTTTGACGTTGTTGTGGATTTTGGGTGATTAAGGTGAATATTTCTGCACCCCCGTGTTCACGGAAACGGCCGAGAAGCAGCAGGTGATTTCTAGCCAGTTATGCAAAGGAGGGTTTATGACAAAAAAACCTAGTCAGCACGTTGTTCCAAATCAGAAAGGTGGCTGGAATGTTCGTAAATCGGAGGCATCTAAAGCTTCGCGTGCATTTGATAAAAAAAGTGATGCCGTTGATTACGCAAGAAACGTTGCAAAAAAAGGTCACTCCGAGCTTTATATCCATAAAAAAGACGGCACTATAAGTGAAAAAAGAAGTTATGGTAATGATCCTTGTCCTCCCAAAGACAAGAAATAGAGGGGCGTACATGGCTTTTGAGCAAAACGTTTTCATAAACTGTCCATTTGATGAATCCTATATGCCACTCCTAAGGCCAATTCTTTTCACAGTCATATATCTAGGGCTTACTCCCAGAATTGCGCTTGAACAACTTAATTCTGGCGAGCCTCGCATCAATAAAATTATTTCTCTTATTGAAGATTCAAAATATGCCATTCATGACTTATCCAGAATTAAGGCTCAGAAAAAAGGAGAGTACTTCAGACTCAATATGCCATTTGAACTTGGCATTGATGTTGGTTGCAGACTTTTCAAAGATGGGAAATGGACGCAAAAGTGTTGCCTAATCTTAGAAACTGAGCGCTACCGATACCAAGCAGCAATCTCCGATCTTTCAAATTCAGATATTGGTGTTCACGAAAATGAACCTGAAAAAGTTGTTGCAGAGGTCAGGAATTGGCTTAACGGACAGGCTGGTTTGCGGTCACCTGGCCCGGCCAAAGTATGGGGTGCCTTTATTGATTTCATGACGTTCAACTACGATCATTTAAAAGGGCGAGGCTTTTCAGATAAGGACATTGAGAGAATCCCCGTCAATGAGCTTATAAACTGCATGCATGATTGGAAACGTCAGAATGCTCAAGCAGGCGTTGAGCGATGAATACAGTCACCTTTAAACATGTTACGAAATGAGAAATGAATAACGAACTATTTGAACAACTTCTTTACGAGGAAGAAAACCCGTCTCTTGATTTCAAGAGGGATCAGTATCGCTTTGCCAGGGCAACCGAAGATGAGAAATCTGAACTTCTAAAAGATATACTCGGCTTCGCTAATGCGTGGCGACGATCAGACGCATATATCCTCATAGGGATCGAAGATGCCAGGGGGGGGCGGGGCATAACATCAGGCATCCCAGAAACCGAACATTTAGATGACCATTCACTCCAGCAGTTTGTGAATAGTCTTACGAATCAGCCAGTTCGATTTCACTATGAGGCATATGGATTTGAGGGTAAACAGTTCGGAATAATCATCATTGGAGAACAAATCCGGCCTGTGTATCTAAAAAAGGACTATGGCAAGCTTCAGAAAGAGAAGGTCTACGTTCGACGAGGTAGTTCAACTGATCCGACAAAACCTGCCACACTTGAAGAAATAGCACAGATGCGCGTTGGCATGTCAGGGCAATCTGCCGCAGAGATGCAAATTGAATTTGCTGACAATCAGCGTGAAACATCACTTGGAAAACAAATTTCTTTGGACGCAGAGTTTTGTAGCATGCCGAAAGCAGAAGATATCCCTGATCTGCTCCCACCACGGAATCAACATCCATTCGGTTTGGGTATTGCCTATGAAGATCCGATGTGTCCAACAAACAGAGACTACTTCAGAGACATAGCAGGGTTTGAATTTTCACGTCGTCTCTACAGACCGGTTCGTTTGGTTCTTGCAAATATAGGGAAGGTTGCTGCCAATAACGTCAGAGTAGAAATGACGGTATCTACGAATTGCGGCATAGTTGTGACATCTGAGTCTAAATTGCCAGATCGTCCGAAACAGAGACATAATAGACTTGACTCTCCAGCGTTTAGAGCGCTGAAGCCGGTCAACCTTGGCAAAAAACCAGGCGAAGTAACTATATCGAGAGACTATGACCAATTCAAAATCACTATCGATTGCAGCCATCTTCAGCCTGGAAGAAGAGTGTGGTCAGACACTTTCTTTATTGGAAGGAGAAAAAGTGGTGACGTGGCACTAAGCGGATTCGTATTCGCTGACAATCTACCGCAACCTCAGGAATTTGCGCTTGTTGCGGCGATAGCTGTTACGGAAACCGTCCTTTCAATTGATGAATTGTGTGCATTAGAGAACTACTGAGGCAGTTCAACAAGGCTTACAAGCTACCCAATAAGTCGAGCAGGCCAATTCCATACCCGTTATAATTATAAATGTTCTTTCCATTACCCATAATTCTCATACCACAGGCCCGAACACAAACTAGATCACAATAATAACAAAAGGGGCCTTTATGAGCCCCATTTGCGGTTGGTAACATTATTTATTAGTTGGCAACATTATTTTTCAGTTGATAACTTTATTTTTTAGTTGGCAACATTATTTTTCAGAATCACTGCCGTGAGACCGGCCCTGTATACTACTCCACCGTGACGCTCTTCGCCAGGTTCCGAGGCTGATCCACGTCGGTCCCTTTCAGCACGGCGATATGGTAGGCCAGCAGCTGCAGCGGCACCGACAGCAGCAGAGGCAACAGTTCTTCGGCAGCGTCAGGAATCTCAATGATGCACTCCGCCTTCTCCTTCTCCTCCTGGTCGCCTTTAGTACAGACGGCGATGACTCTCCCCCCCCTGGCAATGACCTCTTCCATATTGGAGGCAACCTTTTCGTAGGTGCTGTTCTTCGGCACCAGCACAACCACCGGCATGTTCTCGTCGATCAGGGCGATGGGGCCGTGCTTCATCTCGCCGGCCGGATACCCTTCGGCATGGATATAGGAGATTTCTTTCAGCTTGAGCGCCCCCTCCAGAGCAATGGGGTAGTTCAAACCGCGGCCGAGGTAGAGGAAATCCCTGGCGTTCATGTAGCGGCGGGCAATCTTCTCCACAGCTTCGTCCAGCTTGAGGACACCTTCAAGCAGGGTGGAGATGTGCAGCATGCCTGCCAGCAGCTGACGTCCCCTTGCCTGGTCGATCCTGCCGATGGCACGGCCAAAGCGGATGGCAAAGAGCTGCAGGGCCACCAACTGGGTAACAAAGGCCTTGGTAGAGGCAACGCCAATCTCGGGACCGGCGTGGGTATAGATGACTCCGTCGGCCTCGCGGGCAATGGATGAGTCCACCACGTTGCAGATGGCCACCGCCTTGGCGCCGCGGGAACGGGCCTCACGCATGGCAGCCAGGGTGTCGGCCGTCTCACCGGACTGCGATATGAGGATCAGCAGGGTTTTGTCATTGATGACCGGATTGCGGTAACGGAATTCTGAGGCAATATCCACCTCCACCGGAATACGGCACTCCCCTTCGATGAGAAATTTGCCCACCAGTCCGGAGTGCCAGGAGGTGCCGCAGGCAATGATACAGACCCGTTCGATCCCGGCCAGGGCAGCATCGGTAAGGCGCAGGGACTCAAGGAAAACATCCCCCTCCTCCTCCAGAATCCTGCCGGCCAGGGTATCACGGATCGCCCTCGGCTGCTCGTAGATCTCCTTGAGCATGAAGTGCTTGTAGCCCCCCTTTTCAGCCATCATGGGGGACCAGTCGATATGGCGCGGCTGCTTACCGATCCGCTCGCCGCCGATAGTGGTAAACTCCGGTGTGCTGGCTGCCCGGAACACGACAAACTCGCCATCCTCCATGAAAACCATCTCCCTGGTGTGGGACAGGATCGCCGGAATATCGGAAGCAACATACTACTCTTCACTGCCGATACCAACCACCATAGGAGAGCCCTGCTTGGCGGCAATCAGCACCCCTGGCTCCCGTTCGCACAGGACGCAGACGGCGTAGGCCCCCCGCACGTCACTGAGGGCGGCGCGCACAGCAGCCTCGAAACCGAGCCCTGACTTAAGCCGCTCTTCGATCAGGTGGGAAATCACCTCGGTATCAGTCTCGCTTTTAAAAGTGTGGCCGAGGCCTTTGAGCTGCTCCCTCAACGGCAGATAGTTTTCGATGATGCCGTTGTGAACGACGATGATGGCGCCCGCCTTGTGGGGATGGGCATTGATTTGCGACGGCCGGCCGTGGGTGGCCCAGCGGGTATGGCCGATACCGATGGAACCGGGAAGCGGCGTGGCAGCAAGCAGCCGTTCGAGATTGATCAGCTTCCCTTCGCTGCGGGCCATGGCAGCATTGCCGTTGACAATGGTGCAGATGCCGGCCGAGTCGTAGCCGCGGTACTCCAGTTTTTTCAGCCCTTCAAGAATAACAGGCGTTGCCTGCTGATTACCGATATATCCTACGATTCCACACACTAGGCGCTCTCCTTCTTCTTTTTCACCCACCCCTCTTTGTTCACCTGGGGCGTCCTTGCCAGGGCCAAAGAATCAGGGGGCACATCCATGGTCACAGTGGTACCAGCGGCGATGAGCGAGCCGCTGCCAACGGTTACCGGTGCAACTAGCTGCACGTCGCTCCCCACGAAGACATTGTCGCCGATGACAGTCTTGTGCTTGTTGACACCGTCGTAGTTGCAGGTGATGGTGCCGCAGCCGATGTTGACATCCCTGCCGATCTCGGCATCGCCAAGGTAGGTGAGATGCGACGCCTTGGAGCCTTCACCCATGACAATCTTCTTGGTCTCGACAAAGTTGCCGATTTTCACATGGGCGGCCAGTTTTGAACCGGGCCGGAGATGGGCCATGGGACCGATGGCAGCATCATCTCCCACCTGCGATTCAGCCAGCACCGAGCCGGCCTTGATGGTGACATTATTGCCGATGATGCAGTCACGGATAATGACATTCGGCTCGATACTACAGCAAGTGCCGATGATGGTCCTGCCGCTGATCTGCACGTTCTGGGCAATGACGCTGTCGCTGCCGACCGCCACACCGGCCTCAATATAGGCCGTGGCCGGATCGATCAGGGTAACGCCGGAGAGCATCAGCTCCTCATTGATCCGGCGGCGGTGGATCGTAGCCGCTTCTGCCAGCTGTACCCGGTCGTTGATCCCCATGACCTCATGCCGGTCTTCGGTCGAAAAAGCAAGGCAGAGCCGGCCGCTGTCGGCCGCTGTCTTGATGATATCGGTCAGGTAGTACTCACCCTGGGCATTATCGTTTTTCAGCCCGGCCAGCGCCGTGAAGAGGAAATCCGCAGCAACGCAGTAAATGCCGGAGTTGATTTCGGAAATCTCCCGCTCCTCCGGAGTGGCGTCCTTTTCCTCAACGATCCGGCTGATCCGCCCCCCCTCACGTTTCACCACCCGGCCGTAACCGAACGGGTTATCCATGGGTAGTCAGCACCGTGACCGCTGCCCCCCGCTTCTCGTGCATCGCCCCCATGGCCAGCAGGGTTTCATGGCGCAGCAGCGGCACATCGGCGCAGAGGATAAAGACCGTGCCGTTGAAGCCTGTCAGGGCCTCCCTGGCAGAGGCGGCAGCATGACCGGTGCCGAGCTGTTCTGCCTGCAAAGCAAAGGTAATGGCGGTATCTGCCGCGAAATACTCCCGTACCCGGTCAGCCTGGTGACCGACCACAACTGCTATGCGGGTCGCTCCGGCCGCTTTTGCCGCCTGCACCGACCAGGAAATCAGCGGTCGCTCCCCCAGGGGGTGCATGACCTTGACCAGATTGGACTTCATCCTTGTCCCCTTGCCGGCGGCAAGGATGATGGCTGCAACATCAGTCATAAAGAGGGCAAACCTCCTGAGAAAATCTCACGAATCAACATCGCAATCTACTGCAGTACGCTAATTTCGTCAAGGATTAACCCCCTTTACAGGGCATTTGCACGGTTTAACCTTTACATGAACAGCAGTTATGTTTATAGTTTTTCCCGGAGAAATCATGGCCATTCAGGAAGACATAATTTTTCTCGAAAACAGTATTGCCGAACTGGTGGTCAAGTACGAACAGTACTTCCTCGGCCTTGAAAAGCGTGAGCCACTCAAGCTCTGCGAAGATGTGGAGCGGTTTATCAGGCGCTACAACACCTCCACCATCATCAACACGATGTTAAAGTTCAAGTTCAACACCCTGGTCGGCAAATTCAACAGCTACAAGCAGTACTGGACGCGGATCAACCGCCTCATCGAAGAGGGCAAATACTCCCGCGACCGTTTCAAGATGGCCCGCCACCTGGCCGAAAACGCACCGAAGCCAGGCGTGGACCTGCAGCCGAGGACGGCCGACAGCAGTGTTGAATCTGTCTTCCAGAGCTATCTGGAAGCCCGCAGAAAGTGCAATCTCCCCACAGACAACATCAACCGCGAAAACATGGTCTCGGTAATCGAAAAACAGCGCGAAGCCCTGAAGGACAAGCACCGCTGTGCTGATGTGGAATTCAGGGTAGTGATCGAGAACGGCGCGCCCAAACTGAAGGCCAGACCGGCCAAGACTGCCTGCAGGACCTGATTCGCAACCATTGCACAGCAAGCAATCACCATGAACAGTGACCATCAATCCCCACTGCGACTGACCCTGGTCGCCATTCACCCGGAGCGCTCCCCCCAGTCAGTGCCGCTGGCAGCGGCATTCCTGGCTGCTGCCGTCAAGGAGCGCTTCTCCGGAGCGGTCTTGGTCACCATCCTCGACCTGTATGCCGATCAGACAGCCGCAGAGTGCGCTGCCCTGATCGATCGCTCCAACCCCGACCTGGCCGGTTTCTCGGTATATGTCTGGAACAGAGCCCTTGCCAATGAAGTCGCAGCAGCACTCAAGGTTGTCAGGCCGCAGGTGTCGTTATTCTGCGGCGGCCCGGAAGCAACCGCTGACAGCGCCAGGCTCAAAAGCGAAGCCCCGTGGGACACGGTAGTCACCGGGGAGGGTGAAGCAGCTCTCGTGGCACTGGTCAGCACCCGGCTCGGGCAAAAAGAGCACGCTCCTGGGGCCGCCGACGCTCCAGCCGACAGCAGCGCCAGATCGCTGGACCACCTCCCCTCCCCCTTCCTGAGCGGCACTATCGACCCTGCCAGGTACAACGGCATGCTCTGGCAGATCTCCCGTGGCTGCAGCTTCGGCTGCGAATTCTGCTATGACGGCGGAGGCAACCGCACGGTACGGCGTTTCTCCCTGGAGAGAGTCGCAGCGGAACTACGCTGGCTGGCCAGGAGCGGCATCCAGCAGGTCTTCGTGCTCGACTCCACCTTCAACAGCGCCCGGCAGCGGGCGGTGGCCATTCTGAAACTGATCAGGAAAATCGCCCCCCGGATTCATTTCCATTTTGAAGTGCGCAGCGAATTCCTCGACCAACAGCAGGCGGAGCTGTTTGCCGGCATCACCTGTTCCCTGCAAATCGGCCTGCAGAGCGGCAGCAGCGAAGTGCTCAAGAGCGTCGGCAGGAGCTTCAACCGGGCGGATTTTGTCGCCAAGGCCGGACTGTTGAATGAAAGCGGCGCGGTTTTCGGCTTTGACCTCATCTACGGCTTGCCGGGCGATTCATTTGACGGCTTCCTGGAGAGTCTCGACTTCAGCCTGAAGCTCATGCCCAATCACCTGGACATCTTCCCCCTGGCACTTCTGCCCGGCACCCTGCTGGCCGGGCGCGCTGACGAACTGGGACTCCGCCATCTTCCCCAACCACCATATACCCTCATTGCCACGCCAGCCTTTCCGGCACCCCAAATGGCGCGGGCCGCCAGAGTGGCCAATGCCTGCGACATCTTCTACAGCCGCGGCAAAGCGGTCTCCTGGTTCATGACACTGGCAACAGCGCTGCAGCTCAAACCCTCCGTACTACTGCTCGCCTTTGCTGATTACCTTGATGGCGAACAGACAGGTGAAGATCTTGGGGACGAGGAGATCTTCAGGCTGCAGTGCGGCTTCATCACCAGGCTCTTTACGGAGAACAAAGCGAAAAAACTGCTGCCGCTGGCCCTCGACCTGATCAGCTACAACTATCATTATGCCGCCGCACTGCTGGCAACCCCGCCGCCCCTGCCTACCAGGCGTCAGCTGGAGCGGCTTGAGCCGGTAAAACTCAGGCTCAGGCTGGCCCCATCGGCCCGGCTGGCAACCTTCAATTACGAGATTCTGGAGCTGCTGGAACTGGAGAGCGGCGATTTGCGCGGCATGGCAGCAAACCTGGCCAAAAGCGGCTCCACTGCGGTCATCTATCCAAAACAGGGTGAAGTGCTGACCGAGTCGCTGCACCCTGCCTATGTGCGACTGCTGCGGGAGCTTGATGGCAGGAGGCCTGCCGGCGAAGTTGCCGCCGCCTGCGGCCTCGCCCCTGCCGATGCCGCCGACTTCCTCACCTTTGCCCTGGCTGAGGGGCTTCTGCTGGTGTAGCTCTGAATGGCTTAAATGCAAAAGCGGCCCGCCTGGTGGATTCCAGACGGGCCGCTTTATTGATACATGCAGTGCAAAAATGCTATTTCTTCAGCACCGGTGCCTTGTTCCAGTAGAAATCCAGGGTGCTCTTCTCCTTGTCGCTCAGCTTTGCCCCCTTCTTCTCCATCTCATGCTCGATCGCATTCATGTCCCGGCCGGCCTTGAAGGCGGCGTTGATCCGCTCCGCGCTGTGGCAGCTGGTGCACCGCTTCATGATGACCGCCTGGGCCTTCTTCTCCGCATTCTTGTTATCACCGGCTGCAAAAGCCAGGGTTGCCCCGCCGAGGATCGTTACCGCTACCAATGCCAGTTTTCCCATGACTGCTCCTTTCCTGTCGAATTAACACTAATGCAATGATAATTCGCCCGGCGGCAAAGTCAACCGCCTCCTACTGATATTGAATGTAGACCGGCTTCGGATTCAGCTTCAGCAGATCCTGGGGGGTCATCAGTGGATCACCCTTCTTGGTGTCGTTGTGATAGAACAGCTTGAAGCCGGTATACTGCACCGGTTCCGCCACGATGTAGTCCTTGTAGGAATCACGCTTCAGCCAGGGCGCACCCCAGCCATCCATATGCATGACAATCTGCACTTCCGGCCGGAGCTGGATGTTTTTCGAGTTGGTCACCCCGTTCCTGGTAAAGCGGTGTACCGTGAACACCTTGGGAGGGAGCTTGTACTTCTTCACTATCTCCTGCAGGAAACCGGAGGCGTAGTTGATGTCGGCCGCGTCATAGGTGCCGATCTTGGTCCCGGGCTTCTTGCCGCTAGCGATCAGGTTGAACTCCGGATCGATCCCCAGGTGGACATCGGGATTCTTCAGCAGCCACTCGAAGCGGGGCAAAATGGTGCGGATATCATCGTGGCCCGTCTGGATGTCGATGAACAGGATCGCTCCGGCCTCCTTGGCCCAGCCGTAAACCTGCTCAACGATCTTGTCCGGCATGATCATCCGGTATTTGCCCGCCTTCCCCTTGTCGCCCTGGGCCACCACGGCGATCAGGTGCAACGCCGGCTGCACCGGCATTGAAGGGTCGGCAGCCTCCCACTTCTTTACTTCACCTTTCAACCGCTGCAGCATCTCATCTTTCGGGAATTCACCCAGCGCCCCCATCTTTTTTGACTGGGGATTGCCGTAGTAGGCCACGATCCGCTTGGCGGGCAGGATCGAACCTGGCAGCGGAGCGGGCATCTTCGGCGGCCAGCCGTGCTTTTTGGCATATTCAGGATCTTCGCCGGAATTGTACTTGATCTTCGGTGCACTGACCTCCGGGCCGGGCGCCTTGCTGATCGCCGAGCTGCGCACCGGCATTACCGCCGGTCGGGCAGAGGTTACCTGCTGCTGCGCCGCTGCAGGCTTGCCGGCTACGGCCAGATCCCCGCCATTCTTGCCATTACACCCTGCCAGCAGCACCGCTACCAGCAACCCCAGTAAAAACGGCCGGAAAGCCGGCCGGATGAAACCTGTTGTATCGTTAGCAAACAAAACAGAACTCCCATCAAACGGATTGACAAACAAAAACCACAGGCTGACAGCCCCTGTGGTCATAACTGCTGGAAACATAGCATGATTT
>VEOV01000093.1 GCA_012026855.1 Geobacter sp. | reverse complement strand
TCACGCGTATGATCGTCGGCAGCGTCTGATGTGTATAAGAGACTGCCTCGGCTCCATCCACCGGTTGGTGGCTGAGGCCATGGATGAGTTCGGTATCAGGGAGAAAACCATCGGCTGCGCCTCGGTCGGCTGCTCGGTTTTCCTCTACGGCTATTTCAATGTGGATGTGGTCGAGTCCCCCCATGGCCGGGCTCCGGCCGTGGCCACCGGCGTCAAGCGTGCCCGTCCGGAAAACATCGTCTTCACCTACCAGGGGGACGGCGACCTGGCTGCCATCGGCACTTCGGAGATCATCCACGCCGCCAACCGGGGCGAGGACATCACCGTCATCTTCGTCAACAACACCACCTATGGCATGACCGGCGGCCAGATGGCACCGACCACCATGCCGGGCCAGAAAACCTCCACCTCTCCCTACGGCCGGGACATCAACAACGACGGCGCACCGTTCAAGATGGCCGAGCTGCTCTCCAACCTGGACGGTGTGGCGTTCTCCGCCAGGGTGGCGGTCAACAGTCCGAAGAACGTCCTTAATGCCAAGAAGCTGATCAAGACCGCCTTCCGCTACCAGGTTGAGGGGAAGGGGTTCTCCTTCATCGAGGCGCTGGCCGCCTGCCCGACCAACTGGGGGATGCAGCCGCTGGCCGCCAATGAGCGCCTGGCAGACGAGATGATTCCGTATTTCCCGCTGGGCGTTTACAAGAATAATGAGTCCTATTAGGAGCCGCAACAATGCGCAATGATGTTTTCATATCCGGCTACGGCGGTCAGGGAGTGCTCCTGGCCGGCAACCTGCTTTCCTATGCAGCCATTCACGAAGGGAAAAACGTCTCCTTCTTCCCCTCCTACGGCGTGGAGAAGCGCGGCGGTGCCGCCATGTGTACGGTCATCATCGCCGACGGTGACACCGGTTCGCCGGTGGTCGGCAATCCATCCGTCTCGGTGCTGCTCAACCAGCTCTCCTTTGACAAGTATGCCCAGAAGGTTAAACCGGGCGGCATCTGCATTGTCAATTCGACCCTGATTGAAGCCGATGCCGCGGCGCTCCCCGGGGTAAAGCTGATCCAGATACCCATGGGGCAGCTGGCCATCGACCTGGGCGCCCCCCGCATGGTCAACATGATAGCCTGCGGCGCCTACGTTGCCGCCAGCGGCGCCCTTGCACAGCAGTCACTGCAGGAGGCGCTGAAGAAAAGCCTGCCCGAGCGCAACCACAAGTTCATCCCGGCCAATGTCAAGGCGATCGAAACCGGTGCCGAGCTGGCCAAGGCAGCGCTGGCCTGATAGCCAGCGCCGGAGACAACAGCAGGAAAAATTGATCTGAATATCCCGCCAAATCTCCCTTGACAGGCTAATTATCTCCGCAGTATCGTGAGCTGGTTTTTATGCTATGGAGGTAAAAATGCAGATGTGCGGAGAAGATATTACTGCAGCCGCAGTGCCGGAAAAGCCGGTGCTGCGGCTGTTTGCGTTTTGGAGCACGTTGACGACCGCCATGGTCCGCTCAGGGCTGATCGGCACGCTGCTGCTACTGCTTCCTGCACCGGATGCGCGGGGAGAGAATTTCACCTACGAAGACCGGCACGGCACGGCCCATTTCGTCGACGATGCCAGCAAGATCCCGCCGGAATACCGGAAGCAGCTCAATGTAAGGAAGGACGAGGATGACGACCTTTCCGAGACCGAGCAACAGGCGCGGCTTGAGCAGCGGCGGCTCCAGGGAGAGCAGGCCGAGCGGCGCAACGCTGCCGATCGCCAGCAGCGGAAAAGCAGAGAGAAGGCCGCGGCACGGCAGGAGTACCTCCGCTCCCTGGTGACGCCGGTCAGCATCTCCGGCAACCAGATTTATGTCCGGGTCTCCCTGGCCAGCGGCGGTACGACGACCGACGCCGTTATGCTCCTTGATACCGGGGCTTCCGTAACGCTCATCACTCCGGCCGTGGCGGAGCGCCTGAAGATCACCGAGGGGGAGGCGGCGCGGGTGACCGGGGTCGGCGGCCGTGCCAGGGCAAGGAAGACGGTGCTCTCCGAGGTGAAGGTGGGACCGGCCAGGGTAAGCAGCCTGGGGGTGGTCATCGTCAGGAGCAATGGCGCCTTCGGCGAAGGGCTGCTCGGCATGGATTTCCTGCGCGGCTTTTCCTACCGGGTTGATTACTCCCGAGGGGTGATCGTCTGGGTGCCGCGGGGGAATGAGTTCGAGGGGGGAGTGGATTAAGAAGAATTGATAAAACGTGCAAGTACAACTCGATGCAAAGGAAGAATTGTAGGTAGTTGAGACTTGACCCTATTTGCTTCTAATAACTAGTTGGAAGAAGAGGAAACGATGAAAATTTCAGATACAGTTGTCGGGGCGATTATCGCCCTGTCAGGCGTGCTACTGACGCTGCTCTCGACGCATGTTATGGAATGGGTTAAATCATCTCGGGAGCGGGAAAATGCCGGTAGGCAGAGAGAGCTTTCCCTGAAGCGAGAAGTTTATCTTCCGCTGGTGCAGGCCTTTACAGAAGGAATGTCTCTATTTACTTCAATCCCAGGTGCACATCATTCAAAGCTTTCAGAGCTCACTCTTTCAAGGCAATCGCAAAATGCACTGGCAGCAAAAGACCTAATTGGAAGCAACGGTGTAATGGTTGCTGTTAATTCAGCCGCGAAGCAATTAGCACAGGGCATGCTTCGGCTTATGACTCTCAAACTTGATGAAGCTAAATTAGCAATTGACCTTGAAAATTTGCAGACTCGAATCAACAGCCTGAACAGCGAAAACAGACTAATCATTGACCGTATGCAGACGCTTAGAGACGCCGGAATGCTTAACCAAGATATGGCCAAAGGGCTAGACACCGAGTTTCAGACCAATGATTCAACGCTTCTTGACCTGTTCATACAGCAAAAAGACAAGATGGATATTAAAAATCAACTGATGCAAAAAATGCAAATGCAGATGCTAAAAGAAATATCTGAGCTAACAACCGCATCAGCTTACGCAGTATTAGCGATAAGGGAAGATTTAGATATACCTACTGATAAAGACCAAATTATGGATAATTACCGCGAATCAATTAGCTTCATAGAGAATTCTCTTCCAGGATTTATCGATGAAGTTTGGAGGAAGGTTATTCCAGAACGGAATGCTTAACCAGCTGCGTCAAGATAATCAGTTGCCATTTCCAACCACACCGTTGGATACTGACCGGGGCTGAAAAAGGCCTCGGTGCGGGTCAACGGCTAGCACGTTAGGAGTTTAATAAATGTCAAGATCAAAACCGTTGCTAGTGTTGATAGTATTGATTTTGGGCTCGAAAACTGTTCTAGCCTCAGTTGACCCGGATCGTCAGGATTGCATTCGTGTGCTTACGCCTTACAAAGAAGAACAATGGTGTAATTCATCAGACCGCGAAAGCTGCATAGAATTGCATGGGGCGGAATGGTGTGATGACAGTACTGCACTAACAGCCGAAATTAAAGCATTGGACAAGAGCCTCAACAAAACGTACCGCGCTGTGCTGAAAACACTTGATGAACAGGGCCGTAAATCTCTTCGGGATAGCCAAAGATTGTGGCTGCAATACCATCGTGCTGAATGCGACGCCCGGTACAACGCAATAGGTGTTGGCGACCCACTAATGCGTACAAATGGCTGGCAAGGTTGCATCAATGACTATTTCAAGCAACGTATAACAGAACTAAAGAAGTATTTCTGTCAAAACCCAAAAGAATGTGATTAACAGGATCAATTCTAACCAAGGTAGAAACTGTGGGTGTCAATCCTGCACTCTTGACAAGGTAAATGGTGTAGGTTTGGCACCCATGAATTTGGATTAACTACTGCATGTGAGAGAGGGTTGTTCCCTACATGAAAAAGTTTATTGTTAAAAACAAACACCCCATGTGGCTTCTGCTTCTGTCGGCATGCTTGGTTTCTGGGTGTGCGAGCCTGCCGGAAAAGGATAAACCAGTATGGCCTTGGGAATACGGCAATGGCCAAGGGGAGCCAAATACTGGCGAATATTTGGCAATCCGCGCAGGTGTAGCAAAATTCGGAAAGCCACCGGAAACGGTCAAAGCGGTAAAACCTGTATCAGCTGAATTGCCTCCAACTGGTGTGGCTCCTGACTCAAATAAAACAGGTAAAATCCTTGCTGCTGGGGACAAGGCAATAAAAACTGAACCGTCTGCCGCAAATCAACTAAGGCCAAATATGGCCAACCGCAATAAGAAAAATGGATATGACTTTATAGTGAGTGAGAAATCCACGGCAGCAGCAAATCTGATGCTTGATGCGGACAGTCCGATATATGACATAGCGGCATCCAATTTTGGCAATGCCCCGGTATCAGTGGCCATTAATATCGAAAACGGTTCGGCACAAAACGTTTCAGCTGACAAAACACTACCTTTGCTTGCCATTGTGCCAGCAAATTCCGACCGGACTCTGGTTCGTATTACAGCCAGAACGAAGGGACTTCAGTTCGCTTTGAAATACAACTCCGTATGGAGCATGGGTGATTATACTGCGGTTCACAACTGCCCGGAACATTATCAGTTCCCGTTTGGGGAGAAGGTGCGGGCCTTTGCCAGCATAGCCAATAGCGAAGACAATACACCCTATGCACGAAACGCCCTGATATTCTCCATGCCAAAGGGAACCCCTGTCCTTGCTGCAAGGAAAGGGGTCGTGATCCGGATTAGCTCTGATGAAAAAATCGACATTTTGCACGAGGACGCAACAATCGGGACTTACTACCATCTCGAAAAGATTGATCAGTACGTCGTTGTCGGAAAAGCCGTAACAACTAAAGATGTTATCGGAGTGGCAGGAACAGCAGGAAGCAATAAAGAAGCTTACATGCAGTTAACTGTCTGGAGTCCGGAGCCAACAACCACTGGTCAATTGCTTGTAAGTTCACAACGAATAGGCTTTGAAGCTGTTTCTTTCCCGCTAGCATTCATAAGTGCAGACTCCAACAAAGGCAAGGTTTTGACAAAAAATCAGCTGGTATCCAGAGGTAAATTGCTGGTAGCAGACAAGCAAACTCGACGTAAGTGAAGCGACTCATGATACATGTGGGGCTTCATGACAACGCTGTTCAATGACAGTAGGTTAAAACGTGAATTCAAGCGGATAGCAGTTACGGACTCTGACCTACTTGTAAATTCAAGGTGACACATTATCTCACCAGTTAGGCGGTGGTTCCTTTCCTGCGATTTTCACCATTGACACAAAAACCAAAAATGGGTTATAAGAACGTTCGTTTTAAAAACGGCGACGTCGCCAAGTGGTAAGGCAAAGCTCTGCAAAAGCTTTATTCATCGGTTCAAATCCGATCGTCGCCTCCAATAAGAATTAAGGGGTTAGCCTGATGGTTAACCCCTTTCTCTTTTGCGCCAATTCCATATC
>VEOV01000248.1 GCA_012026855.1 Geobacter sp. | reverse complement strand
GAGACTCAACTACCCCTACGGCATGTTCGCCGTGCCGTTGCGTGAAGTTGTCCGGATTCATTCGTCTTCAGGAACAACCGGCAAACCTACGGTCGTCGGCTATACCAGAAAAGACATCAAAAATTGGTCGAATCTGGTTGCCAGAATCCTGACAGCTGCCGGTGTCACCCATGACGATGTTGTGCAAATAGCCTTCGGTTACGGGCTGTTTACCGGCGCCTTCGGACTGCATTACGGTGCCGAGACAATCGGAGCATCCGTCATCCCGATGGGGGGAGGGAACACTGAAAAACAGCTGATGATCATGCAGGATTATCGCTCCACAGTGCTGGTCAGTACCCCAAGCTATGCCCTGACCATTGCCGACAGAATGGAGCAGCTGGGGATTAAAATAGCAGACCTCTCATTAAAATTCGGGCTCTTTGGTGGTGAACCCTGGTCAGAAGCAATGCGCAATGAAATTGAAACCAGGCTCGGCATCAGTGCAACGGACAATTACGGTCTTTCCGAAGTCATCGGACCGGGAGTTGCCGGCGAATGCGAACACAAATGCGGCATGCATATCTTCGAGGACGCCTTTATCCCGGAAATCATTGACCCTGACACCTGTGAAGTTTTGCCTCCGGGAAGTGTGGGCGAGCTGGTAATCACCACCATTACCAAGGAAGCTTTCCCGATGATCCGTTACCGCACCAGGGACATTACCAGTCTTGATTATGAGCAGTGTGCCTGTGGCAGGACCCACGTCAGAATGAAGAAAACCATGGGCAGAAGTGACGACATGCTGATCATCAAAGGGGTTAATGTTTTTCCCTCACAGATTGAAGAGGTCCTGGTGGCCATAGAAGGCTGCGAACCCCATTACCAGTTGATCGTAGAAAAGAAAAACAGTGTCGACTCAATTGAAGTGCAGATGGAAGTCACCGAAAACATCTTCTTTGACGAGATGAAGCTGCAAAGGGCATTTATTGATAAGGTGCAAAAGAAAATCGAGAACGTCATAGGCGTTGGCGTAACCGTCAAACTGGTGGAACCGAAAACAGTGCCACGCTTTGAAGGCAAAGCCGAAAGGGTCATTGACAGAAGACAGAAGTAGTTATTTGGGTTTACCCCAGAAACAAGCATTCAACCACATAGCCAACTTGACATAATATATCTTATGGGACCCAAGTAGTTAGTATTACGATTTGCCCCCCATACCAAAGCCAGGCTACCCCATTGCCCTTTAGTCGTTTACCCATTCTAAGGCAAATTTGAAGGCCAGCACGTAACACGCTGTAAACATTGATTTTATCCATAGTTGTCAAATACATAACAAGCAAGGAGCACAGATGCCAGCAACAGCACGCCACATTCTGGTTGATTCAGAGGCTAAATGCCTGCAACTCAAAAGTGAAATTGAAGCTGGAGCAGATTTCGCAGAAGTAGCCCAAAAAAACTCAGCCTGCCCTTCCCGCATGCAGGGTGGCGATCTGGGATCATTCCGCCCCGGCCAGATGGTCAAGGAATTTGACGAGGTGGTTTTCTCCGGAGAGCTCAATAAAGTTCTTGGCCCGGTGAAGACGCAGTTTGGTTATCACCTGATCGAGATTACCAGCAGATGGTAGCGCACAGTGACGAGATGACCGGACTCGACACCGCCTTGGCTGATTTACGCCTTGACCAGGAAAACGGGAAACTGCAGTCACAGTTCTACGACCTGTTTCTCAACTCTACCTTCTATGTTCCCAGCCTCGATGCAAACAAAATGGCTCCTGACGCTCCGCCGCTTGAAGAAGGTCAGGTGCTGCCAATGATCATGGAGTCTGACGGCGATGATTATTTGATGCTCTTTGACACTAAAGAGCGCTTGCAGGCCTGGGCAGACCCGGATACGTGCTGGGTTGAGGTTCCCGGCTATGTTCTGGCAGCTACGAGCATGCCGCCGCTGCACTGGGCATTGAATGTAGGTACCGATTACTCCAAGCAGTTCCATCCCGATGAAATTGCCTGGCTCCGCGAGGTGGTTGAGCACTGCAACGCGGCTGCGGCTGAAACCGCGCCACAATAACTTGCCAGTTAACTGAAACACAAAAGGCGCCTAAAAGGCGCCTTTTGTTATTAATTTAAGTCATGTTTCTTGCATTACTACTTTAATCATTAAAGCCTCGCCCCAATTCATCTCCGGCGCGCCGAAACAGAGCTAACTCACCAGTATCATTGCATTCACATCGAATAAACCCTAAACCGTTTTCAGCAGTTTCAACTGCTGATTACATACGGTGCGCAACTTTTCCATCTCAACTATCAGAGCCTGCTTCTGCTCCATAGCCATATCGGTAACAATAATCCTGTCGAGCCTCTCACTGAATGCAGCTACATCTTTGGCAGCCAGCTGTTTTCTGACCTGTTTAGGGGTGGTTTTTTTGACAATCTCACCTCTGGTCAGACCGCGCTCCTTGTATTTTGTGTAGAGCGACGCCATGCTCTCGGGACTTTTTTGTCTGGCGATGACCGCCAGAACCCTTCTGGCAGCCTTGGGGTCATTACGACAATCATCCTTGACAGCCTCGGGAAGTCTGTTCAGCGACAGGATCTCCGAGATGGTGGAATTGGCCTTGCCCAGCGCCTGGGACAAGTCGTTCAGGCTATAATCGTGCAGAGTGCGCAGCCGCTCGATAGCCTCGGCCTCCTCAATGGCGGTAAGATTCTCCCTGAGCAGATTTTCTATAATGGCTATTTCGGCCGGTTCACCGTCAATAACCAGAGCCGGCACAGATTCCAGGGCCAGATTTCTGGCCGCCTGAAAGCGTCGTTCACCGGAGACTATGACATAGGCGCCGTCTTGCCCCTCGCGCACCAGAATCGGCTGCAAAACCCCATGACGCTTCAGGGAAACCTGCAGTTCTGTCAAAGCCTGCTCATCAAAATACTTGCGCGGCTGGGCAGGGTCAGGAACAAGTCGAGTCAGAGGAATCTGATAAAGATTGCCCTTCAGATAAAGGGCCGGAGAAGATGCCAGCGGCTGCTCCGGCTGCTTCTCTTGCGGCATGCTGTTCAGGATGTCAAAAATACTCAACTGTTCCAACCGGCTTGCTCCGAAATTAAATGATTACCCAGCTATCCTGTCACTCTTGCGGTAGACCATACCCTGGAAAATGGCAACCGTTGCCCCGTCGTCATCGGTGATCATAACGTTGTAGCTGGCCAGTTTGGCATTTCTGCTCTGCTCGGTGGCAACAGCGTGCAGCGTGCCCCCCTTCGCGGCCTTGACAAAGTTCATGCTGGTACTGATTCCCATGGCGACTGTGCCGTAGGAGTTTGAGGCAGCTGCAAAGGCAAAGTCGGCCAGGGTGAAGATTGCGCCGCCATGTACAGTGCCGGCAGCATTGAAATGATAGGGCTGGACCTTCATGGCCGTGACGGCACGCCCTTCGCTGATTTCGACAAGCTCGATACCGCTATGCCTGGCAAACAGGTCATGACTGGAGAAGAATTCGTGCATGGTTTCCATTGATTATCCTTTCTACAGATCCATGTAAACTACTTTTTCACCTTTGTAGGTAGTAAGCGTCAGAGTCCCATCCGGGTTCACCAGATGCCCCGGCAGCAACGGCACCTTCCCCTTCCCTTCCGGCAGGTCAATCACATAATATGGCACAGCCAATCCGGAGACATTGCCACGCAGTGACGCCATGATCTCCAGTCCCCTGGCTACAGGGGTCCTGAAATGGCTGGTGCCTTTGACCAGGTCCATCTGATGCAGATAATAAGGCTTCACCCGGATTTGCAGGAGCTTTCTAAACAGGCTGGCGATCACAGCAGGGTCATCGTTGACCCCCTTAAGGAGCACTGTCTGGTTGCCCAGCTGCACACCGGCATCTGCCAGCATGGCGCAGGCATTGCTTGAAGCAGCACATATTTCATCCGGATGATTGAAGTGGGTGTTGACGTAGAGCGGGTGGTAACGCCTTAACATTGTACAGAGGCGCTCTGTGATCCTCTCCGGAAGGGTCACCGGGACTCGCGTGCCAATCCTGATAATCTCCACATGGGGGATGGCGCGCAGGGCCGAGAGGGTCTCCTCAAGCTGGTCGTCACCCAACATCAGCGGGTCACCGCCGGAGAGGATGACATCGCGAATCTCCCTGTTCTCCCTGATATAGGCCAGAGATGCAGCCATATCAGTGACCATGGCGCCGCTGCACCCTACCCCCCTTTTGCGCATGCAAAAACGGCAGTAGACAGCGCATGAACCTGACACCAGCCAGACGACACGGTCAGGATAGCGGTGAATCAGTCCTGGAACCGGGCTCAGTCCGTTCTCGTTGAGAGGATCTGCCAACTGCTGGTCGTGGAGCAGCTCACTTGAGTCAGGAACGGCCTGGAGCCAAAGTGGATCCCCTTTTTCCCGGATAAGGTTGAAATAATGCCTGGTAAGCCTGAAAGGATAAGTGGCGGCAATTTTGTTCACTGCCTGGAGATCCAGATCGTGACACCGGGCTAATTCATCGAGGGTTATATAGCTGCTTTCAAGGGACAATGCACTCATTCTGAAGATCTGCCATACTCCTTTTTCAGATAGGCCTGCCACTCCTCTACCACACCGTCATAATTCAGCCCGAAGTCACCCATGGTTTTGGCCATTGCATCAGCGATCTTCAGGCCGCTACCCAGCTTCTGCAGAAGTTCGGTTACCTTGGGCCAACCATAGGCAGACACCATGAAATTCACCAGCGAGTAACTCTGCTCATAGGCGACGGCAGCTTCATTGGTATGCAAACCGGTAAAGGAACCTTCAAGATTACGGACAGGCATTGGCGAAGAAGCTTTCACCATTTTGGTAAATCCAGGGATATTGTGAGCGAATATCTTGCGGCCTTCAAGTTCAGCCAGACCTTCATTGAGCCAGGTGGGACAGTTGCCGTGGGTCAATTCCTGCACGACCACATGGGTATATTCATGATAAAGGACACTCTTCAGGTGATCGTTCAATTCCTGCAGGCCACCCACCGGGAGCCTTATCTTGCCGTCATAGAGCCC
Organism: Geobacter sp.; assembly: GCA_012026855.1. Lineage (GTDB taxonomy): Bacteria > Desulfobacterota > Desulfuromonadia > Geobacterales > DSM-12255 > VEOV01. The sequence goes on along the minus strand of VEOV01000248.1, from coordinate 8,316 downwards.
GCCAGACCAGTCAGGGCCGGCCGTTACAGCCTTAAAGTCCTTTCTGGTATAGATAATGACCGGGATCCTGCCGGTGGGAAAAAGGAAAGGTCACGGCCAACTGCACTGTAGGCATTCTCCAGAGCAGTCAGGATGTCGCCGGCAAGGTGGGATCTGGCATCACCATCGTAGGAGATGACAAACCTGGAGCTGTAGCCGCGCTCCATGGTTTTTTCCACTGACAGCTCACGGTTGATCTTTTCGGCCATCTGCTTTGCTGCCGGAAAGTCACTCTTCAACTGGACCGCTTTATCAAGCAGTTCAAGGGACTGCTGCAGATTGCCGTTGTCATACTCGATCCTGGCCAGATAGAAGAGAATGTCCGGAGAGTCGCCACCGATGCCTCTGGCCCGTTCAAGCTCATTTTTGGCAGCATCGAAATATTTACTGTAGTAGAGAGCGATGCCGCGCATTACATAGTAGCGGGGAATATCGGGAAACAGTTCCCGGGCATGGTCGAATGAGGCAGCGGCAGCTTCGAAATCATTCTCTTTCATCTGCCGGTGACCGACAAAGGTATATGCCTCTGCCAGGTTCTTCTTCAACACCTGGTCATAAGGATACATACTGTAGGCTTTCTGCAGCTGTTCCAGCGCCTTGTCGTGATCCCCCTTGTCCATGAGGTTCACGGCGTATTCGTTCAGCGCATAAGGCTCGTTGGCCAGCAGCACTGTCGGCAGCAACAGCATGGCAAGCAGCAGGCAGTAACGCTTCATTGCAAGGCCGCCTTGATTCTGGCGGCAATGGCAGCCGGAGTCAGGCCATAGCGTTCATACAGCTCAGGCTGCTCCCCCTGTTCAACGTACTGATCAGGATAGCCTATTCTGGTAACAGACGCATTCCGTGCCCCTTCCTCCTGCAGCAGTTCAATAATGGCAGTACCGAAACCTCCCTGTAAAACGTTGTCTTCCACCGTAAAAATTCTGCCGGTTGCCAGGGACAGGATCAACTCACGATCAAGAGGTTTTATAAATCTGACATTTACAACAGTAACTTCAATCTTTTCTTCAGCTAATAGTGCCGCTGCCTTGAGTGCAACCTGCACCATATTGCCGACAGCGATGACAGCAATGCCGGCAGCGGCCTGACGGACAATCTCACCTCTGCCGGCCGGGATAATTTCAGGTACCTGTTCAAGCGGTATGCCGATGCCACTGCCACGGGGATAGCGGATGGCGACAGGACTGCCGTAACTGAGTGCGCTGTAAAGCATATGCTGCAGTTCGTTTTCATCCTTGGGCGCCATAATGGTCAAATTAGGTACAAGTCTAAGATAGGAGATATCAAAGACCCCATGATGGGTAGGACCGTCACTGCCCACAACACCGGCGCGATCGATGGCAAAAACAACCGGAAGATTCTGCAGACAGACATCGTGAATAAGTTGATCATAGCCACGCTGCAAAAACGATGAGTAGATGGCAAAAACAGGTTTCAGGCCAGCGGCTGCCAACCCGGCCGCAAAGGTTACCCCATGCTGTTCGGCAATACCCACATCAAAAAAACGCTCGGGGAATTCCTTAACAAACCTGCCAAGGCCCGTACCATCAGGCATGGCAGCTGTTATGGCCACAATATTTTCATCTTCTGCTGCAAGTTTGCAGAGGGTATCACCAAAGACAGCGGTATAAGTGGCAGCAGCCCCCTTGGTTTTGATAACCTTGCCGGTTGCCTGGTCAAAAGCGCCAACCCCATGAAACAGGGATGGATTGGCCTCTGCCGGAGCGTAGCCCTTCCCTTTTTTGGTCAACACATGAATCAGCACGGCATCATCGAAGGGCTTGACCCTTTCAAACGTCTCCTGGAGGCGCCTGGTATCATGACCGTCTATCGGACCGATGTACTCGAAACCGAAAGCCTCAAAGAGCATTCCAGGGGTAAAAACACCCTTCAGGGACTCTTCAGCCCTCTTGGCAGCCTTCAGGGCATTCTTGCCAAAACCATCCAGACCCTCGAGGAAACTTTCGATATCTTTCTTGATCTTGTGCACGAACTCGTTGGTCATGGTCCTGCTGAGGAAATTTGAGAGGGCACCGACATTTTCGGCTATGGACATCTCATTGTCATTGAGGACAACAATCAGATCCTTGTTGAGGTGGCCGGCATGGTTCAGCCCCTCAAAAGCGACACCACCGGTCATGGAGCCATCACCGATAACGGCAACAACCTTATTCCTCCGCTGATCAAGATCGCGAGCCACTGCCATTCCCAAGGCGGCAGAGATGGAGGTAGAGGAGTGCCCGACATCAAAACTGTCATGACTTGATTCAGCCCGCTTCGGAAAACCGCTGACGCCGTCGAGCTTTCTCAGGGTAGCAAAGCTTTCCCGCCGGCCGGTGATCAGTTTATGGGCATAAGTCTGGTGGCCCACATCCCAGACAATTTTATCAAATGGAGATTTGAAAACTCTGTGCAGTGCCAGGGTCAGCTCGACAACCCCAAGACTTGGCGCCAGATGACCGCCATTGACGGCACAAGTGTTGATGATTTCGTTTCTGATTTCGGCAGCAAGAATTTCAAGGTCGTCAAAGGAGAGAACAGCCAGATCTGCCGGTGAGTTGATAGTAGAGAGTATATTTTTCATTCGTGCTACGATTTGCGCTCGATTACATACCTGGCAATCTCGCGGAGAGGAGCGGCCTCCTTGCCGAAAGAGTCAATTGCTTCCAGGGCAATGTTCAGCAGTTCGGCAGCCTGGCGTTTTGACTCAGCAAGACCAACCACGGAGGGATAGGTAGCTTTACCCCGATGCTGATCGCTGCCGGCGCTTTTGCCCAGCTCGGCACTACTCCCTTCAATGTCAAGAATATCGTCGGCAATCTGGAAAGCAAGCCCGATCGCCTCGCCATAGCGAACTATGGAAGCAAGATCCCTTTCCTCGGCACCACCAAGGATGGCGCCGCATTTTACCGATGCCTTGATCAGTGCGCCGGTTTTGTGGGTGTGGATGTACTGAACTGTAGCAATATCGAGGTCACTTTTACCCTCAGCCTCCATATCGACAACCTGTCCGCCGACCATACCACGCGAACCGGCAGCAGAAGAAATCTCGTGAATTACTTCCAGGAGCCGTTCAGGCGGGATGTTAGAAGCAAGAAAAGGAGAACTGAGCAGAATGAACGCCAGGGTAAGCAGGGCATCACCGGAAAGAATGGCCACCGCTTCGCCATAGACTTTATGATTGGTAGCCATGCCGCGCCGGAAATCATCATTGTCCATGGCCGGCAGATCGTCATGAATGAGTGAATAGGTGTGGACCATCTCCATGGCACAGGCAGCCGGCAGTACTGTGTTAATGTCACCACCAACAGCTTCGCACGCAGCTATCATCATGACCGGACGGATGCGCTTCCCTCCGGCAAAGGTGGAGTAACGCATGGCGGAGTGCAAAGAGACCGGAAACTCGGTTTCAGCAGGCATCGCATGCTTCAGCCTGCTTTCGACCAGTTCGCAGCGTTCCTTGATGTAATTGTGCAAATCCATCGTCTCTCCCCTGACAGGCTGGCGGTGTAAGCACCTAAAAGCCTGGTTGACAGTTACTCTTTTTCCGGAGAAAAGTCATCCCTTAGAAAACTGCCATCTTTCTGTTTAAGAAGAATCTCAACCTTTCGCTGGGCTTCATTCAGTTTACGGCTGCAAATGGCTGAGTGTTTGATGCCCTCTTCAAAAACCTTCAATGAGTCCTCAAGGGACAGTTCACCACTTTCAAGCCTGGCAACAGACTCCTCAAGCTTTTTAATTGAAGTTTCAAATTTCTCTATGGCCATGTTAACTCCGTTCCGTTACAGCGCACTTATTCAATAGTAGTTCTCAATATACTAGGAGTCAAGGCCATAAGGCTTGCCAGAACTGATAATATTTACCGAGCAGTGCGCAGATCCGTCTGCCAGGATGAGTTCAATGGCCTCTCCCTTTACCAGTTGTTCCACATGCCTGACAGTGGTCCCCTCCGGATATTTACGAGCAACGGCATACCCCCTGGACAGGATAGACAGCGGAGAGAGGGCCTCCAGCCTGCCGCTGTTCACTGCCAGCGCCTTGCCGGCAGCCTCAAGACGGAGCAGCATGGCCGCTTGAGAACGCAGGGCAAGATTACTCTGGTGTTCGGAGGCCGCTGCGATCCGCTGTTGTGGCGAACAGTTGAGCAGGGCTGACTTATTATCTGCAACAGCCTGCCCGGCAGTTGCCAGCAACTCGGCCAGAGCAGCCTCGGCAGAGGATTGCAAGTCATCAACCCTCTGCATGAAGCGCTCAATCAGGATTTCAGGGTTTTTCAAGGAGAGTTTGGCGATGTCGAGCCGGGACCAGGCACGGTCCATCGTCCTGTTCAGGGCAAGCTGGAGCCGTTGTGTCAATGCCGAGCAGTCAGCTGCCAGTTGGGCCTTGGAACTCACCACCAGCTCGGCTGCCGCTGAGGGGGTCGGTGCACGCAGATCAGCAGCAAGATCGGCAATGGAAACATCCACTTCATGCCCCACAGCCGAGATAACCGGAATCTTCGAAGCGGCAATCGCCCGGGCAACCACCTCTTCATTGAATGACCAGAGGTCCTCCAGAGAACCGCCGCCACGGCCGACAATCAGGACATCCGCCTCACCCAGAGAATTCATGTCTTTGATGGCTGCGGCAATTTCTGCCGCTGCACCATCCCCTTGCACCCTTACCGGATAGATGACGATATGCAGCTCTGCATGACGCCGTCCCATAACATTGAGAATGTCGTGAATAGCAGCTCCGGTGGGGGAAGTAATGATGCCGACCGTTTTAGGCAACAGGGGAATCGGCCGCTTGCGCTTATCGGCAAAAAGCCCCTCTTTGGCAAGACGCTCCTTTAGTTGCTGGAAAGCCAGCTGCAAGGCGCCAAAACCCTGCGGCTCAAGATATTCGCCCAGGATCTGATATTCACCCCGCTGATCATAGACAGTCAGCCTGCCCCGCAAGACAATGCGCATGCCATCCTGCAGTCTGAATTTCAGGGCCTTGGCCATCCCCTTGAACATCACGCAGCGAATTGTTGCCCCGCTATCTTTGAGAGTAAAATAGAGGTGTCCAGATGTTGGAGTGGCCAGATTGGATATTTCCCCCTCAACCCAGACGTGTTCGAAATTCTCCTCCAGCACACCACGCACCAGGGCAGTAAGCTGGGAGACCGTCAGGATTCTCTTCTCGGGAAATAGATTCATGGCTCTGAATAAGCCCCATTGATGGGCGGTTGTCAAGAGTTTGATTGATACGGCAGCTGCGAATAGCTATACTTGCACTTCAGGGGGTATACAATGAATCTGCTAATTGCCGGCTGCGGAGATATCGGCTCCAAAGTGGCTAAAATAGCTGTACAAAGAGGTATGGCGGTTACGGCTTTTGCAAGAAGTGGCGAGCGGGCGGCAGCTCTGCAGGAAATATCCCTGTTGACCGGGTCACTTGATGACCAGGAGAGCCTGCCAGCAATGCCGACTAAAAACGCCGGTATCATCTACCTGATTCCTCCCCCTGGTGGCGGCATCAGGGATACGCGTGTCAGCGCTTTTCTGCAAAACATCAAGGCTGGAGATGAACCGGCAAGCATCGTCTATATCAGCACCACAAGTGTCTACGGCGACTGCGGCGATGACCTGGTCGACGAAACCAGGCCGGTCAATCCGGCGAACCATACTGCCAGGAGACGCTGTGATGCCGAAGAGCAGTTCAGGAGCTGGTGCTCGGCACACCGTACCAGGCTGATCATCCTGCGCGTTTCAGGTATCTACGGTCCGGGGAGAATTCCGCTGCACCGTATCCAGAACCGCGAACCACTGCTGGATGCAACCCTGTCAGGTTATACCAACAGGATCCACAGTGAAGATCTGGCCGAGATCTGCCTGAAGGCGCTTGCATGCGGCGAGGATGGCGACATCTTCAATGTCAGTGATAACCAGATCAGCAAGATGAATGACTACTTTAATCTCATTACCGACATGCTTGGGATTGAAAGATTGCCGCAGGTTGGTCTGGATGAGGCAAGAAAGGTGATGACGCCGCTCATGTTCGGCTACATGACCGAATCACGCCGGATCGACAGCAGAAAGATGCTCAATAAACTTGGTATAGAGCTTAAATATCCCACCCTGCAGGAGGGGCTTAAAGCGTCACTCTGATCAGTGCTGGCTCACCCTGAGCGCCAGATCGTGCAGTGACATCAGTTTGAGAGACTCCTGGGAGCCCTGCAGCGACTGATTGATGACCTCTACCGAAATCATCAGAGCTGCCGGAGCTGCAGCCCCGCCGAAACTGCTCTTGCCCCGCAAGGCTGTCAACACCTCACAGACCAGGACTTCACAAGGTTCCCTGGTAGGCAGCCAGCCAGATTCCTCCCCGGCAGTAGCCACGAGAAAACCTGCTTCACTCAGCGTGGTCAGCATCTCTTCCAGCAGATCAGGTGGAACTCCCAGCTCATTTTCCAGCTGTTCAGTTGTCGGCGGCGGATCTGCGGTGATAAAATCAGAGCAGATCTGTACCATCAGGGCCAGCGAGAGCTGTTCCCGGGCCTCATTACCCAGCAACTCCGGGAAAAGTCCGGCAACACCGTAACGATGGTGTTGATGGGCACAAACGATTTCCAGGCCAAAGAGCACGATCAGCCAGCTGGTGTAGATCCAGACCAGGAAGACCGGCAAAGCGGCCAGAGTACCGTAAATAGCGTTGTAGTTGGCCACACCGATCTGAAAGTGGAAATAGCCCCACTGGGCCAGCTGCCAGACCGTCCCTGCGAGCACTCCGCCGAGCAGGGCAGAGCGTAGCCGAACCCTGGTATTGGGAATGTAGGAGTAGATGAATGTCAGAGCAATCCAGATACTGACATAGGGTATCAGACGGAAGAAACTGATTATGGCATCGCCAAAATAGGTCCTTTCAATCAGCCATTTTACCAGCCACTGGCTCTGGAGACCTGAAGTCAGGCTTGTTGCCACCAGCAGCAGCATCGGCCCGACAATCACCACGCTCAGGTAGTCGCTGAAGCGTCTCTTGAGCGGCCGGGTCTCCTTGACCCGCCAGATTGCATTGAAAGCCTCTTCGATGTTGCCCAGCAGGGAAATAACCGTGAACACCAGCATCAGAAGACCGATGGCACCGACCGACTTGAAGTTGGTATTATTAACGTAATTGATGACGTTGGTGATCGTTGCCTGGGAATCACCGGCAACCTGACGCAACAAAGGATCCAGTGCGTTCTGCACACCGAACCCCTTGAGCACAGCAAAGGCAATGGCCAGGAAAGGGATGAGCGAAAGTATGGTAGTAAAGGTGAGTGCGGAAGCCCGCAGCAGGCCCTGATGTGACATGAAATTTACGACCAGCAGATAACAGAACTGCAGCAGCACAAACAGCTTGCCTTTAAACCCTCCCCACGCCTCAGGATTATTTGTTGTCAGTATCGGGGGGAACATCCGGCCTCCTTGAGGGAACTGCTGCCACCCTGCCAAGTAGTATAACAGAAAAAACGATTACTAAAGCCGCTGGCGCACCGCTTCAAACAGCACCACCCCGCCGGCGACCGAGGCGTTCAGGGAAGAGACTCCCCCAGGAAGCGGAATGGCAAAGACGACATCACACTTTTTTCTCACCAGGGGACGAATCCCCTCCCCTTCACTGCCGATGACAAAAGCGATATTCCCAAGCAGCTTCTGCTGGTAGAGAGAGGTATTGCTCTTTTCGTCAGCTCCATAGATCCAGAAACCCTTCACCTTGAGCTGCTCAAGGGTTACTGCCAGGTTGGTCACCTGAACCACCGGGATGGTTTCGCAGGCGCCGGCGGCAACCTTCTCGGCAACTGCCGTCACCCCGACCGCCCGGTCCCTGGGGATAATTACCGCTGCCGCACCGGCGCAGGCAGCCGTTCTGATCAAGGCGCCAAGGTTTTGGGGATCCTGGATGCCGTCCAGCACAACCAGCAGGGCCCCCTTCCCTGCAGTGGCAACCTGGTCGAGCAGATCTTCAAACTCCGTATAAGCAAAGGCCTCCAGGCGAAGTGCCACCCCCTGATGATGGTCGCTGGCGCAGATCCTGGTCAGGTCCACCTTCTTGCGGCGCCTCACCGGCACGCCAACTTCCGCAGCCAGCTTCAGCAGCTTGTCAACCCTCTGGTCAGTGGCACCTTCTGCCACAAACAGTTCAAACATCTGACGGCTGCCGCGCAGCGCGTCCTTGACCGGGTTTATGCCATAGATAATCTCTTCACTCATGGCAGCACCGCCGCAATCTCTTCGGCAATGAGATCGGCTGCCTTTACCGGGTCAGCGG
>VEOV01000124.1 GCA_012026855.1 Geobacter sp. | reverse complement strand
GCCCAGCCCCTACAATCTCCTCTCCACCGTCATGTACTACCTGACCTTCAAGAAACTGCCCGAACTTGATGCCCTGGGGCGTCCCAAGTTCGCCTATGGCCGCAGGATTCACGAACATTGCGAGCGCCGTCCCCACTTTGACGCCGGCCGGTTTGCCAAGGCTTATGGCGATCCGACCCATGCCCAGGGGTACTGCCTCTTCAAGCTCGGCTGCAAGGGACCGGCCACCTATGCCAACTGTTCGGTGCAGCGCTTCAACGAGGTCGGTGTCTGGCCGGTTTCCGTCGGCCACCCCTGCATCGGCTGCACCGAGCCGGATGTGCTCTTCAAGATGGCCATTAGCGACAAGGTCCAGATCCACGAGCCGACGCCGTTTGACAGCTATGCGCCGGTTGATCTGAAGGAAAAGGGTAAAGGGCCTGATCCGCTCACCACCGGCTTTGTCGGCCTGGCTGCCGGGGCTGCCCTGGGTGCCGGTGCTATGCTGGCGAAAAAGCTGCCCAAGGGTGGTGAAGCGAAAGGGGACGACCACCATGCAGAAAAAGAGTAGACGGGATTTCCTCAAACTCCTCAGCATGGGGGGGGCAGGGCTGCTGGCCTGCACGGCGGAAAGCGGGGCATCCACCGGCCCGGCCGTCAACAACGAGGCCATCGGCATGCTCTACGATGCTACCAGGTGCGTTGGCTGCAAGGCGTGCATGGCTGCCTGCAAAAGGGTCAACGGCGACTACGGCAGTCTCTCCTATGAAAAGGCCAAGTTCGACAACGACGGCCTCTGGGATGCGCCGTCCGACCTGTCCGGCAGCACCAGGACATTGATCAAGCTGTTCAAGGAGTCGGACAGCCGCTGGTCATACATCAAGTACTCCTGCATGCACTGCCAGAAGCCGTCCTGCGTCTCGGTCTGCCCGGTGAGCGCCATGACCAAGGACAAGATTACCGGCGTGGTGGACTACAACAAGGACACCTGCATCGGCTGCCGCTACTGCCAGGTGGCCTGCGCCTTCAACATCCCCAAGTTCCAGTGGGACAAATCCATTCCCCAGATCGTCAAGTGCGACCTGTGCGTCAAGACCAATCTGCGGGAAAAGGGGATCACCGCCTGCGCCGAGGTCTGCCCGGTGGGGGCCATCAAGTTCGGCAAGCGCCGGGAGCTGCTCTCTGAGGCCAGAACCAGGCTGCAGGAGAACCCGGGCAAGTACCTGGCCCACATCTATGGCGAGCACGAAGCTGGCGGTACCAACCACCTCTACCTGGCTGCCATGCCGTTCAACAAGCTGGGGCTGCCGGAGCTGAAGCCGGAAGCGCCGGCGGAGTTTTCCGAGAAGATTCAGCATACCATCTACAAGGGGTTCATTGCGCCGGTTGCCCTCTACAGCGCCCTCTGCTTTGTGGCTGTCAAGAACATGAAAAACCATGACGCATCTGCTGACCAGGAAGCGCAGCAGCATGACAGGGAGGAGCGCTAATGGGTCATGAACACGAATACCAGAAGCTGGAAGGGAAGATTTTCACCAAGGCCTTTTTCGTGCTCCTCTTCATCGTTGCCGTCGGTTTCTTCTTTGTCGGCGTCCGCTTTGTCAAGGGGATCGGCGCCGTCTCCAACATGAGCGACGGCTACCCCTGGGGGATCTGGATCACCTACGATGTGGCCACCGGTACCGCCATCGCCTGCGGCGGCTACGCTGTCGCCATCCTGGTCTACATCCGCAACCGGATGCAGTACCACCCGCTGATCCGCTCCGCCATCCTCACCAGCATGTTCGGCTACGGCCTGGCCGGTTTCTCCGTCATGGTGGACCTGGGGCGCCCCTGGAACTCCTACAACTTCTTCATCCCGTCCAAGTGGCAGGCCAACTCCGCCATGTTCGAGGTGGCCCTCTGCGTCATGACCTATTCCACGGTGCTGATCATCGAGTTTCTCCCGGCCATCCTGACCGCCATCGAGAACACCAGGGGTGACCGGCTCCGGGCGGTGCGCGACTGGCTGCATCCGAAAATTGCCCCGAACGCTGACGCGCTGCTGAACAAGCTGGAACTGGCCAAGGCAGGCGCGGCCTGGCTCAAGCCGCGGCTCAACAAGGTGCTGATCTTCTTCATCGTGCTCGGCATCACCCTGCCGACCATGCACCAGTCGTCCCTCGGGTCGCTCTTGCTGATCGCCTCCACCAAGCTGCACCCGCTCTGGCACACCGGTTTCCTGCCGCTGCTCTTCCTGATCAACTGCGTCTTCATCGGCTACGCCATTGCCATCTTGGAGTCGATCATCTCCTGCTACGCCTTCGATCGTCCCTTTGAAATTGATGAGCTTTCCGGCCTGGCTGCGCTCATCCCGTGGGTGACGGTCATCTGGCTCTCCGTGGTCATCGGCGACCTGACCTACCGGGGACAGCTGCTGGCGGCCATCAGCCTGGATTTCTACTCCGGCTTCTTCCTGCTGGAATTCTTCCTGGTGGGGATCGGCTCTGCCATTCTGTTTTCCAGAAAAAACCGCCGCTCCCCCCGCTGGCTGTTTGTCAGCGCGGCCATGATCGTGCTCGGCGGGGCGCTGTACCGTTTCAACGTCTACCTGATCGGCTTCAATCCGGGCAAGGGGTGGCGCTACTTCCCCTCCTTTGCCGAGGTGATGATCACGGTCGGCATCGTTGCCCTGGAGATCCTGGCCTACAAGATTTTCGTCAAGCTGTTCCCGGTACTGCCGCGGATTGGCCTGCATAGCCAAGCCAACAGCGAGGCGTGAGTTTTTCAGCAGATTCAGAATAAAAACTTAATCGGAGGTTTTTTCAATATGTCCACCAGAATTACCCTGGATCCAATAACACGCATCGAAGGCCACCTGCGCATCGACGTTGAAGTCGACGGGGGCAAAGTCAAGAACGCCTGGTCCTCGGCCCAGATGTGGCGCGGCATCGAAGTCATTCTCAAGGGGCGCGCCCCGGAGGATGCCTGGTCCTTTGCCCAGCGCTTCTGCGGCGTCTGCACCACGGTGCACGCCATCTCCTCCATCCGGGCCGTGGAAAATGCCCTCAAGGTCGAGGTGCCGCTCAATGCCCAGTACATCAGGAACATCATGATTGCCCAGCATTCGGTGCAGGACCATATCGTCCACTTCTACCATCTTTCGGCCCTGGACTGGGTCGATGTCATCTCGGCGCTCAAGGCTGATCCGAAGAAGACCGCCCAGATCGCCCAGAGCATCTCCGACTGGCCGGGGAACTCGGAAAAGGAGTTCAAGGCTGTGCAGGACAAGCTGAAGGCCTTTGCCGCCGGGGGCAAGCTGGGGATCTTCTCCTCCGGCTACTGGGGACATCCGGCCATGAAGCTGCCGCCCGAGGTCAACCTGCTGGCCGTGGCCCACTACCTGAAGGCCCTGGACTACCAGCGCAAGGCCTCCCAGGCGGTAGCCATCCTCGGCGGCAAGAACCCCCATATCCAGAACCTGGTCGTGGGTGGGGTCGCCTCGGCCATCAACATGGAAAACCTGGCCACCCTGAACATGGAGCGGCTGGCCTTCCTGAAGACCCTCATGGAAGAGTCCCGCGACTTCGTCCAGAAGGTCTACTATCCCGACATGCTGGCCATTGCCGCTGCCTACAAGGAGTGGTTCGGCTATGGCGCCGGGGTCACCAACTACCTGGCCGTGCCCGAGTTCCCGGAAGACACCAAAAATACCAAGTTTGCCCTGAACGGCGGCATTATCACCGCTGCCAACCTCAATGGCATCAAGCCGGTCACCAACCACCAGGACGACTACCTGATCAAAAACATCAGGGAGTCGGTGGCCCACGCCTGGTACGAAGGGGCCAGCAACCTGCACCCCTGGGACGGGGAGACCAAGCCGGAATACACCGACTTCAAGGAAGACGGCAAATACTCCTGGTGCAAGGCGCCGCGGCTGGAGGGGAAGGCGGTTCAGGTCGGGCCGCCGGCCCAGATTTTCGCCGCCTATGCCGCCGGCAACGCCAAGGTCAAAAAGCTGGTGGACAGCGCCAACAGCAAGCTGGGCATCGGCATCAAGGATTACCATTCCACCATGGGGCGGCTCCTGGCCCGGGCCCAGCGGGCCCACCTCATGGCCGACATCTCCCTGGACAACCTGGACAAGCTGATCAACAACATCGCCTCCGGGGACAAGACCTATGCCAACCATACCGAGATCCCGAGCGGCGAGTACAAGGGGGTCGGCTTCCACGAGGCGCCCCGGGGCACCCTGTCCCACTGGATTGTCATCAAGAACAAGAAGATCGAGAACTACCAGGCCGTGGTCCCCTCCACCTGGAACGCCTCCCCGAGGGACGACAAAGGGGTGCTGGGGCCATATGAGGCCTCCCTGGTCGGCAACCCGGTTGCCCTGCCGGACAAGCCGCTGGAGGTGCTGCGCACCATTCACTCTTTTGATCCCTGTATTGCCTGTGCTGTTCACGCAATAGACCCGGAAGGCAAGGAAATTACTAAAGTGAAGGTGCTGTAGCGGATTATTAGCAGCAAAACTGAACAGTAAAGGTGAATCATGAAAGTTCTTATCTTCGGCGCCGGCAACCTGATTCTCTCTGACGAGGGGTTCGGCGTCCATTTTGTCAAATACATGGAAGAGCAGTTCAACCTGCCGGAGAATGTCGAGTTGTATGACGGTGGCACCCTCGGCATCATGGTGACCCACAAGTTCGAAGAGGCGGACAAGGTGTTTCTGGTGGATATCGTCGATGCCCCTGGCGCGGCGGGTGAAATCCGGCGTTACACCAAGGAGGACATCATGCTGAGCCGGCTGCCGGTGAAGCTGTCGCCGCACCAGATCGGCATCCAGGAGATGCTGACCATCAGCGAACTGCGGGGCGCGGCCCCGGCCGATCTGACCTTTTACGGCATTATCCCGGCGTCGCTGGAGCCGGGCAATGAGCTGTCGCCGCCGCTGCACAGCGGCTTGCAGGCCATTGCCGGGCTGATCTGCGGGGAGCTGCGGGAGGCTGGCGTAACAGTCACCGCCAGGAATTAATCACTTCAAAAAGAGGAGCAAATTATGTTTGGTATCGGCATGCCCGAATTGTGTGTGATTCTCGTCATTGTGCTGCTGGTGGCCGGGCCGGCAAAACTGCCCCAGTTCGGCCAGGCGCTGGGGAGCAGCATCAGGGGTTTCAAGAAGGAGCTGCACCGGGAAGAAGCCAACAAGATTGAACCGCCGTCTGCTTGAACCGGCAGCGGCTGCTTATTGATGGAAAAACAAAAACCCGCCTTGAAGCGGGTTTTTTGTTTGTGTCTCAACAGGCTGCTCTGTGTCAGGCAGCCCTGCTGTTCAGCTGCAGGCCTTGCAGGTTGGCCTTGAAGAGCATCATTGCCTCGCGCATGATGTCGGAAACGCTCTTGTCGGTCACTGCCACCAGGCTCTCCAGTTCCTGCCTCTCGTCGTCACTTACTCTCATGGATATTACGTTGTAGCGCGGATTTTCAATTGACTTGCCCATCTTACTGTTCCTCTCCTGAATGATAAAAATTGTTACTGCTGTATACAGGATTAGCCAATACCGTGCCAAAAAGCAATCATGTGCGGTTTATGCCGCAAGTGGCTGGAATTACTAATGAGGGTGAATTGGGCGCAGTCTGGCTGGGGTGACGCTATGGGTCAATATGTCCCAATTATTGTCAGGTGGACAAAAAATCCCATCGCTCTATTGTTTAAGCGAAAATATCCAGTGGGGGGGTTTATAAGAAGATGGCTGATCTCGAAATCAGAAAGTAATCAGCCCTCGGGACTTATTCAAGATCAATGCAAAATCGCTAAAATCGCACCGACCGTCACCATTGACGTCGCACGGATGAAGCTGGCCTGAGCAGTTTGTAAACAAATTGTCCGCTGAATATGCACAAATTTCCGGTTCTATGGTCCAGGTGCCGGATATATAGCGCAACATCAGTAGAGAATCGCTAAGCCTGACGATGCCGTCGCTATCTATGTCACCGCCTATGTATTCAGCGCCAAAGGCGGGAGAGCCGAGCAGTAAAGGGACCGCGACAAGAAGTGCAGCTAGATACCGGCGTAATTTCATACAACCTCCTCAACTATTGAATAGCAACGGAATGACTTCAGCAGGACGCTATTTGTAAGGCTATATTTTTGCCAAATGCGAGTGCAGAATGCACAAAGCCGCGCCGCCGGTTATTCCGGTAGCACGGCTTCTGTAGTCATTACGACTCCTCCCACTGCCATCATTTGCTCCATTACATAAAAGTGCCCTCACAATACTGCGACGACTAACGCCTGTCAAGGGGTAATAGACGGGTGGTGAGCGGGAATCAGGCTTACTTCAGCAAATCGAGCAGCAGCATGATATTCAGGCCGGTGACAATGGCGGCGATGCTCCAGAGCATGATGCTGCCGAGCAGGTTGTTGGCATGTTTGCCCATGACCTTTTTCGAGGAGGTGAGGTAGATCTGCAGGAAGATGGTCCAGGGGAGCTGGATGCTGAGGAGGATCTGGGAGACGATCAGCCCTTTAAAAGTGTCCTGCAGTAGCAGGATCGGCAGGGCGCCGAGGATCATTGTTAAAAGGATGCCGAGCCGGGTATGACGGTCGCCGCTGTTGAACGGTTCGCCGAAGATACCGGCAAAGATGCTGCCGCCGGCCATGCCGGCGGTGATGGATGAGGCAATGCCGGCAAAGAGGAGCGCCAGGGCGAATATCAGGGCGGCGCTGCTCCCCAGCAGCGGGCGGAGCATGCTCTCAGCCTGGGCAAGATCGGTTACGGTCACCTTTTGCAGATAGAATGTTGCCGCTGCCATGAGGATCATGGCGCTGTTGATGGCCCAGCCGATCCCCATGGAGATGAGGGTGTCGAGGAACTCGAACTTGAGCTGATAGCTGATGGCTGCATCGTTTTCTAGGTTCCACTGGCGGCTCTGGATGATCTCGGAATGGAGAAACAGGTTGTGGGGCATGACCACTGCGCCGAGGACGCTCATGATGATGGGGAGTGAGCCGTTGGGGAAGGCGGGCAGCACCCAGCCGATGGCTGCGCTGTGAAAGTTGACCGGGGCGAGCCAGAGTTCAAAGATGAAGGAGAGGCCGATAAGGGAGACAAAGCCGATGATGTAGCGTTCCAGACGGCGGTAGGCGGTGCCGAAGAGGAGCCAGAGTATCAGGGCAAATACCAGCAGGGAGCCGATTTTTACCGGAATGCCGAACAGCATCTGCAGGGCGATGCCGCCGCCGAGCAGTTCGGCGGTGGCCGTGGCGCAGGCCGCCAGGGTGGCCGAGCCGAGCACAGGCAGGGAAACGGAGCGGGGCAGGTGGGCTGTGGCCGCTTCGGAGAGGCAGAGGCCGGTGGCGATGCCAAGATGGGCGGCGTTGTGCTGCAGCAGGATCAACATGATGGTGGAGAGGGGGACCATCCAGAGGAGGGTGTAGCCGTACTGGGAGCCGGCCGCCACATTGGCTGCCCAGTTGCCGGGATCAATAAAGCCGACGGTGACCAGCAGCCCCGGCCCGAGGTATTTCCTGATGTCGGAGATTACCGCCCTGGTATGGTTATTCCAGCCGAACATCGGGTGGTCAGACCTTGAGGATTTTCATCCGGTCGATGCGCATCTCACCAAGTCCGCGCTTGTAGGCTTCAACAGTAACGGCGATCTCATCAGGTTTCAGGCCGAAAAGGGTGGTTGCATAGGCATCAACAGCAACGATGTCGGTAGAGGCCAGCACCTTGTTGAGCACTTTAACATCCTTGATGTCCCCCCCCTGGGGGCCGTGGGCGGTGAGGATGCGGGTGGCGTCGACCACCGTCAGATGGGTTTTGAAGACCGCGTTGATGTCTGCCAGGCTGACGGCGATATTCTTGTGGATGGTGCCGCGATTGCCCCCCATGATTCCCATGATGTTCTTCATGCCGATGGTCAGCTTGGAGAGACCATGGTGCTTGAGTACCGGCACGTTGATGAAGACGTCGGCCGCGATTGCCTCGCCGTACAACTCCCATTCCTTCAGGGCAGTGCCGTTCAAGGCCACCTTTTTGTAGCGCTCTTCTTCCGGGTGCTTGACCTCGACCCTCTTCAGGCCGCTCAGGGCGGAGGCAATGCCGCTGTTCTGGTAGCAGCGGCGCTCGTCATTGCAGGTGCGGTCGAAGACCTTGACCTTTTTAGCGCCGGCCTGGAGGCACTCTTCCACAATGGCCCTGACCACCAGCGGGTTGGTGTTGGCGGCCAGCTCCGGCGTCCGGTCCCATCCCATGTTCGGCTTGACCACCACTGTCTGGCCCGGTTTGACAAAACGCTTCATCCCCCCCAGGGCGGTGATGGCCTTTCTGGTGGTCAGCCCGTGGTCAATCCCGTTTGCCACGGCGACGATGGGCTGCTGGGCGGCAAACAGGTTGCGGAGCGAACTGCTCCAGAAGAGCGAGGCCAAACCAATGAGCTTGATGAAACGGCGTCTGTTCATAAGGCCCTCCGGTCATGGTGTTACTTTTTACCGGTATGCCCCTTTTTTACCGGCTCTTCGATCTCCGGGCACTGCTCCTTGTGCTGGATCCATTCGGCCTTTTTCGGCGAGATCTTCAGGATGTCGACCGGCGCGCTGACCCTGGTAGGGTTAGCCTTGGCCTCAGCCATGATCCATTCGTTGATCTTGCTGACTTCATCGAAGTCATTGAGGAAATTCTTGTTTTTCTTCAGCACGTTGATGCCGTCCTGCATGCCGAGGAAGAGGATGGTCGGCTTGTTGGGATTGGTCTTCTTGTCAAAGTTCTCCCGGTAGGATTTGAGCTTTACCGGCTCCCCCTGCTTGCTATCGATGCGGTATTCGAGCATGGACATGGTG
>VEOV01000038.1 GCA_012026855.1 Geobacter sp. | reverse complement strand
GTACTTGACTGCCGGCACTTCGATATGCAGATCGATCCGGTCCATGAGTGGCCCTGAGATGCGGGAGCGGTAGCGGTGTACGTCCCGCGGGTTACAGCTGCAGCTGTGAGTGGTATCCCCCAGGTAGCCGCATGGGCAGGGGTTAAGGGCGGCAATAAGCATCAGTCGGGCCGGGTAGGTGATGGAGGAGAGCGAGCGGGAGATGGTTACCCTGCCATCCTCCAGAGGTTGACGCAGGACTTCAAGGACATGTTTTTTGAACTCAGGCAATTCATCAAGGAAGAGCACCCCGTTATGCCCCAGAGAAACCTCCCCCGGTTTGGGAGTATTGCCGCCGCCGATCAAGCCGACGTCGCTGATAGTGTGATGGGGTGAGCGGAAGGGGCGCTGGGCAATGAGGGCCTTTTCCCGGTCAAGCAGCCCCATGATGCTGTAGATTTTGGTGGTTTCGATCGCTTCGGTGAACGACATTCTGGGGAGGATGGTCGGCAGCCGTCTTGCCAGCATGGTCTTGCCCGAACCGGGAGGGCCGAGCATGAGGAGATTATGGGCTCCGGCCGCCGCCACCTCCAGCGCCCGCTTGGCATGCTCCTGGCCGCGGACTTCGGCAAAATCCTCGTGGTATTCCGCTTCCTGGTGAAAAAGGTCATGCACATCGATGTGATGGGGCTCGATGACCGTTTCGCCGTTGAGAAAACCGACTACTTCAGCCAGGTCGGCAACACCGATGACTTCGATGTCCTCGACCACCCCACCTTCGTTGACATTCTCCTTCGGGACGATAATGCCGCGCCGCCCCTCTGTGCGGGCTGTCACAGCTACCGGCAGCGTGCCGCGTACCGCCTTGATGGAGCCGTCCAGGGAGAGTTCGCCGATCAGCAGGTAATCGCTGAGAAGATCCTTTTTAACCACGCCGGTGGCCGCCAGGATGCCGATGGCAATGGGGAGATCAAAGGAGGTGCCTTCTTTTTTCAGGTCGGCCGGGGCGAGATTGACGGTTATCCTGCGGGCGGGGAACTCGTAGCCCGAGTTTTTCAGTGCTGCCTTGACCCTGTCCTTGCTCTCCTTGACCGCACCATCGGGGAGGCCGACAGTGGCAAACTGGGGCAGCCCCTGGGCGATATCGACTTCAACATCAACGGTAACGGCGTCAATTCCCAACAGGGCAGAGCTAAGGACTTTGGATAACATAACAACTCCTCTGTGAAAGGCAAAGGGCAAAAGACTAAGGGTTAAAGGCTAAAGGGAAAGCCGTTCATACGTGCCGACTCACCCCCTTGGCCAGATGTCATCAGCTTATCCTGATTGTGTCTCCAGGTATCTCTCCGCGTCCAGCGCTGCCATGCAGCCGGTACCGGCGGAGGTGATCGCCTGCTTGTAGAACTGGTCCTGGACGTCGCCGGCGGCAAAAACACCGGGGATGCTGGTGGCGGTGGCATTGCCGTCGTTGCCGCAGAGAGTCCGGATGTAGCCGTCATCCATCTCCAGTTGACCGGCAAACAGCTGGGTATTGGGCGCATGGCCGATGGCAATGAAGCAGCCGTAGACCGGGATGTCCTTGGTGGAGCCGCTGGCATGGCGGATGCGGATGCCGGTGACGCCGCTGTCATCCCCCAGCACCTCGTCCAGGTTGTGGTGCCACTCGATGGTGACATTCCCCCCCTTGGTTTTTTCGATCAGCCGGTCGGCCAGGATTTTTTCCGAGCGGAACCTGTCGCGACGATGCACAACAGTGACATGGCTGGCAATGTTGGCCAGGTAAAGCGCTTCCTCAACAGCGGTATTGCCGCCGCCGATGACCGCCACCGGTTTGCCGCGATAGAAGAACCCGTCACAGGTGGCACAGGCTGAGACCCCTTTCCCCTTGAAAACCTCCTCGGAGGGGAGGCCGAGATACTTGGCAGTCGCTCCGGTGGCGATTATCAGGGCATCGCAGGTATAAGTGCCATTGTCGCCGGTCAGGGTAAAGGGCCTGTTTTTCAGGTCGGCGCTATGGATATGATCGTAAATGAAGTTGGTATTAAACCGCTCGGCATGCCGCCGCATCCGCTCCATCAGTTCCGGACCCTGACCGCCGTCCGGGTCGCCGGGCCAGTTGTCGACTTCTGTGGTGGTCATCAGCTGGCCCCCCTGCTGCAGACCGGTGATCATGGTCGGCGACAGATTCGCCCTGGCAGCATAGACGGCCGCGGAATAACCGGCCGGGCCTGAGCCGAGAATGATGAGTTTATGGTGTTGCGGTGCCGGCATTATTAACCCCCGTGAAAAAAGTTTGTTAACGATAACAGCAGAGTTGGGAAAATGCAAGGGAGGGGAGCGGTAAAAGGGACAGCCTCCTAGTGGAGCTGCTTTTTTGGTTTTCTCCGCCTTGGCCGCCTCTTTCTGCGGGGCTCTGCAGAGTCACCATCAGAAGATTGCTCTGCCGGCGGCGGGTTGTCTCCGGCATAACGCTCCCACCACCTGACACTCTTGAGCAGGTCATGATCATGCTCTGCCTGAAGCTGCAGGTATTCCATGGCCTCCGCAAAACCATGTCTGGCAACGACATTTTGCGGCTTGCGCCCGGGAACATTGACCAGACGGCTCTCCAGCAGCAGGATTTCCCGCAGTTTCATCAACACTCGCTGCGGTATGTGTATTCTGCCGTTAAGCTCTGTCATGAACGCGGCCAGTGAGCTGTCAAGCCGCTCCTGATAGGGATGTCCGGCGGCACCGGAAGTGAGGTAGCTGCCGAAAATAGCGGCCAGCACCAGTTGGGGAGATGTTCCCCTGCCGGAGGAGACCCTGTTGTCCAGCCAGTGAAGCGCTGCCACAACCCGTCCGTCATTGCTTTCCTGGAGATATGCGCTGAATTCCGGCAG
The DNA here is from genome assembly GCA_012026855.1 of Geobacter sp. Taxonomy (GTDB): domain Bacteria; phylum Desulfobacterota; class Desulfuromonadia; order Geobacterales; family DSM-12255; genus VEOV01. The sequence continues at coordinate 5,882 of VEOV01000038.1, read as the reverse complement.
CAGCGAGGCAAGCAGCTGGCTTTTGCGCAGTAGATTGTAGCAGTGCACTGCTGCGCCCGACAGGAACAGTTTGAGCAGCTCGTCGAAAAGCCTTGCCGGTGCCGCCTGGCTTATCCGGCCTGCCATATCGACCATCGCCTGCCAGCTGTGTTTTTCGATGGTAAAACCAAGTTGTGCTGCCAGTCGCACTGCGCGGAGCATCCTGACTGGATCTTCGGTAAAGCGGACATTCGGGTCGCCGATCGTCCGGATGATCCGTTTGTCGATGTCCTCGATGCCGCCGATGTAGTCGATGATGCTGAAATCGGCAATATCGTAGGAGAGGGCATTAATCGTAAAATCCCGCCGCCAGGCATCTTCTTCAGGGGTGCCGAAGAGATTGTCCCTGAGCAGCATACCGTCGTCATTGACAAGCAGATGCCTGCTCCGGCCAGTTTCCTCGGCGGCATCGTCGCTGCCTGCTTCGGCATCGGGATCTTCGATCTCTTCCGGACTGCTGCTGGCGCGGAAGGTGGACACCTCAATGATTTCTTCCTTGAAGTGGAGATGGGCCAGCCGGAAGCGTCGGCCGACGAGGCGGCAGTTGCGGAACAACCGCCGGATCTGCTCCGGGGTGGCGTCGGTGACAATGTCGAAATCCTTCGGGGTCTTGCCAATCAGGATGTCGCGCACTGCCCCCCCGACGAGCCGGGCGATGAAGCCGTTGTCCCGCAGACGGTACATTATCCTGACGGCATTGGGGCTGAGCTCTTTGCGGGAGATGTTGTGACTGGAGCGTCTGATGATCTGGGTAGTTTTCGTTTGCATTCTGCCATAGAGATAGCACAATACTCATCTGAACGCAAAGATGCTGAAAACTTGACTTGGGTCATGCGTCTTTCAGGATAATTACGTTAGGGTAACAACATGAACAGCCTGACACCAGCACAGCTTGCAGACCTTGAGATACTGGCCCGTTTCATCGGGCTTTACTGCAAGGCAAAACATGACAACCAGCAGACGCCGGTGCCTGACATCCTGCGGCGCAACAATGGACAGCAGCTCCTGCTCTGCAGCGACTGCGCGGCCCTCCTGGAGCACGGCATGAAGAAACGGGCGCTCTGTCCCCTTGACCCGAAGCCGGCCTGCAAGGACTGTCACATTCACTGCTACACCAAGGAGTACCGCCAGCAGATTCGCACCATAATGGCCTACTCCGGCAAACGGATGATTCTCAGAGGCCGCCTCGACTATCTTTGGCATTACTACTTTAAAAAATAGCCACAGGAGAACTGAAATGCTGCGTAAAATTGTACAGATTGACCCGGATAAATGTAATGGCTGCGGCCTTTGCGTGCCGTCATGCGCCGAAGGGGCGATAAAAATCGTCAACGGCAAGGCGGTGCTTTCCGCCGACAACCTTTGCGACGGTCTCGGCGCCTGCCTCGGGGACTGCCCCCAGGACGCCATTACCATCATCGAACGGGAGGCAGACGCCTTTGACGAAGTTGCCGTTGAGCAGCACCTGAAAGCGAGCGGCGCACCCCACCAGCCCCATGGTCATCATGGCCACGGACACCATGGCCACGGTCACCATAGTCATCATGGCCATGGGCATGGTCATGGCGGCGGCTGCCCCGGTTCACGGGCCATGAGCTTTGCGGCACCGGCTGCCGCAGCTGCCGAGGCCGGTTCGCGTCAGAGCATGCTCGGCCAGTGGCCGGTACAACTCCATCTGGTCCCGACGACGGCACCGTATTTCCAGGATGCCGACCTGCTTATCGCCGCCGACTGCGTGCCGTTTGCCTATGCCGATTTCCACAAGGACTTCCTGGCCGGCAAAGCCGTGGTCATCGGCTGCCCTAAACTGGATGACAACCAGTTCTATCTGCAGAAACTGACCGAACTGTTTCGCAACTCCTCCATCAAGAGCATCACCGTGATGAGGATGGAGGTCCCCTGCTGCGGAGGGATTGTCATGGCTGCCAGACAGGCATTGGCGGCATCCGGTAAGGAGATCCCTTTCAAAGAGGTAAATATCAGTATCAGGGGAGAAATAAAGGAATAGGATAAAGAAGATTGTTTTTATCTTTTTTGCTTGACAAGGGGAGGTCTGGTTGGTATTTTTTTAACACGTTTAAAAATTACCAGCCAAGGAGATTTATATTATGAGCGTATGCACTCTTGTCACCCAGCCGGCGCCTGATTTTACCGCTGATGCAGTCATGCCGGACAACAGTTTCGGCCAGATCACCCTGTCAGCTTTCCAGGGGAAGTATGTCGTGCTGTTCTTTTACCCGCTCGACTTTACTTTTGTCTGTCCTTCGGAGATTCTGGCCTTCAATAAAAAGCTTGATGAATTCAAGAAGCGGAACTGCGAAGTTATCGGTGTTTCGGTCGACTCCAAGTTTACCCATCTTGCCTGGAAAAAAACCAATCCGGAAGATGGTGGCATCGGTGATATCCAGTATCCGCTGGTAGCTGACCTGAACAAAAACATTGCCAAGAGTTACGGCATTCTTTTCGGGGAAGCTGTTGCCCTGCGGGGGCTCTTCCTGATCGACACCAAAGGGATTATCCGCCATGCAGTCATCAACGACCTGCCGCTCGGCAGAAGCGTTGATGAAGCCATCAGGATGGTATCGGCACTGCAGTTTGTCGAAACCCACGGCGACCAGGTCTGCCCGGCCAACTGGACTGAGGGTGAAGATGCCATGAAGCCGACTGCCGCTGGTGTGGCCACTTATCTTGCCAAACACGCAAAGTAAGCAGCTGACTTTGTAATTTTAGAGGCGCAGCCTGAATGGCTGCGCCTTTTTTGTTTTTGACGGGTTTCCTTCAGTTTCTTGCTACCATACTGATATTGTGCTAAAAGTGGTTATAGTTCAGATTCTGCAGCATCCCGGTAAAGGAGAGCACGCGCCGATGAAGAAATTTGTCACTGCTTTAGCTGTCTCGTTGCTTGCAGTTGCAGCAAATCCTGCTTTTGCCACTGATGTGCCAAAGCCCGAGGCCATTGCTGAAAAGATGTCCTTCAAACTGGTCAGGGGTGTTACCAATTTTGCCACGGCCATAGTGGAAATCCCGAAGCAGACCATCCTTACCGCTGAAAATCATGGTGATATCGGCTATGTAGTCGGCCCGATAAAAGGTGTGGGGATGACGCTTTACCGTGCCTTTATCGGCATTACGGAAGCAGTGTTCTTCATGGTGCCCCAACCAGGCTACTACGATCCGATGATGGAGCCTGAATTTGTCTGGCAAGACTGGAACAGCGGTCGGAAGGCAATTTCAACAGGTGAGGTGGTACCAGTAGCCAAGCCTGCTGACAAGCCGGTTGGCAAGCCTGCTGTGCAACCGGTTGACAACGCCCAGCCAATTGGAGACAAATAATGTTCAGCCGTAGTTATGTCGGGCTCTTTATTTATGCTCTCATGCTGATCATGCCGATGTCGGCTGCAGCAGCAGGCAATAAGAACGTTGACACTTCCTCTGCCCAGGAAATTGTTGACGGCATGGCGACCAAGGGAGTGCGTGGCGCGGCCAACATTGTCACCGGCTGGGCAGAAATCCCCAAGCAGATTATGGTTACCGGTGAGGAGGATGGTTGGGCTAAAGGTGCAGTGGTCGGCCCGTTCAAGGGGATCGGCATGGCGATAGTCAGAACGGTATGCGGTGTCGGCGAACTGGCTACCTTCTTTGTGGCCTACCCAGGCTTTTACGATCCATGGCTTGAACCGAGATTCGTCTGGATGAAGGAGTAGGCTGCTACTCGTAGCGCAGTGCGTCTATCGGGTTGAGTGAAGCAGCTTTTCTGGCAGGATAGAAGCCGAAGAAGATGCCGATAACTGCCGAAAAGAAGAAGGCTATGGAGATTGACTCGACCGAGATGAGCGTCGGCCAGGAGAGCAGGTTGGAGACCACAGTTGCTCCGACAGCTCCGAGCAGTATGCCGGTAATACCGCCGATCATGGTGAGCAGCACTGCTTCAGTCAGAAACTGAAGCAGGATATCATTTCTTCTGGCACCGATAGCCATTCTGATGCCGATTTCACGTGTCCTTTCCGTTACCGATACCAGCATGATATTCATGATGCCGATCCCTCCGACAATCAGTGAAATCGACGCAACCACCCCCAGCAGCAGCGACATTGCCTTGGACGACTGCTCGGCAACGGCAAGAATCTCCGAGAGGTTGCGGGTTGAATAATCCGGCTCCTTGCCGTTGGTGATGCGATGGCGCTGTTTAAGCAGCGCGTTTACCTCTTCCTCAGCTTTTCCCAGTAACTCTTCACTCTTGGCTTTTACCATTATCGCACCGACCAGATTGGGTTTATGGGCCCGGACAAGATTGCGCTGTGCAGTCCGGAGGGGGACGAAGACTGCATCGTCCTGGTCCTGCCCCTGGGGGGACTGCCCCTTGCGGTCGAGTAGGCCGATTACGGTGAACGGCACTTTCTTTATCCGGATAATTTTGCCTATCGGGTCGGCAGAGCCGAACAGGTTCTCGGCAACCGTCTGGCCGAGCAGGCAGACCTTGGCAGCACTGTCAACGTCCTGCTGCTCGATGCTCCGCCCGTTATCCACCCCCCATTCACGTATGGCGAACATCTCCGGTGTGGTGCCCATGATGACCGTGGACCAGTTCATGTTGCCGTAGACAATCAGACCGGAGCTGCGCACAGTAGGGGCAGCCATGTCTACGGAGGGGCACTCGGCCATTATTGCCTTGCCATCGTCGCTGGTCAGCGTCTGGGCGCCGCCGCTGCCGGTGCGCAGGCCGCCGCTGGTGGTCGAGCCCGGCAGGACAAGAATGATGTTGCTGCCGATACTGGCAATCTGCTGGGAGATCACATGGCGTGCGCCTGCGCCGACCGCCATCATGGCAATGACTGCCGCAATGCCGATAATGATGCCGAGCATGGTCAGGAATGAGCGCATCTTGTTGGTGCGCAGGGCGCGGAGAGCTATTTTGAGGGTCTGGATAAAGTCCATTAATGGGTGTCGCTGACGATCAGGCCGTCCTTGAAGGTTATGCGCCGTCCGGCATAGGCCGCCACATCAGGCTCATGGGTGACCATGATGATTGTTATCCCCTGGCGATTAAGCGTCGTAAACAGGGTCATAATCTCTTCACTGGTGCTGCTGTCCAGATTGCCGGTCGGTTCATCGGCCAGGATGACCGCCGGACTGTTGACCAGTGCCCGGGCAATGGCCACCCGCTGCTGCTGCCCGCCGGACAACTGGCTCGGATGGTTCTTTTCCTTGCCGCTAAGGCCTACCATCTCCAGGGCGGCCAGTGCCCTGCTGCGCCTCTCCTTCGGCGGGACTCCGGAGTAGATCAGCGGCAGTTCAACATTCTCTACCGCCGGGGTGCGTGCCAGCAGGTTGAAACCCTGGAAGACAAAGCCGAGCTTTCTGTTTCTGATGTCCGCCAGCTGGTTGGTGCTCATTCCGCCGACAACCACCCCGTCCAGCAGGTATCTGCCGGATGTGGGGATGTCAAGGCAGCCGAGCACATTCATACAGGTGGATTTGCCGCTTCCCGAGGCCCCCATGATCGCCACGAATTCGCCCTGGGTAACATCGAAGGAGATCCCTTTCAACGCGGCGAACTGCTGGTCTCCCATGACAAAGACCCGGCTGATGTCGGTTAGCGAGATAACACTGCTCATGGCTTAAAAGGGGCGTCCCATCGGACTGGAACTGCTGTTGCTTTTCTTTGTTTCACCGCCGCGCTGTTCGGTGATAACTTCGTCACCCTCTTTCAAAGTCCCTTCCACCAGCTCCATGTAGCTGCTGCTGGCGATGCCGGTTTTGATCGCCACTGCCACCGGCTTGCCATCCTTGAGGCGGTAAGCCTGCTGGGCACCGCCCTTGCGCTCGGCTGGTAGGCTCCCTTC
>VEOV01000268.1 GCA_012026855.1 Geobacter sp. | reverse complement strand
GCCCGTAACCTTCGATGACCGTGAAGCCAAGGGATTGCCAAAAACGGAAAGTATCTACCGCAAGCGGGGCGCCACCCGAGACAAACACCTTGAAGTTTTTGCCGAATTTCTTCTGCACAGGAAAGAAGAGCCGTTTCCTGGCTTCCCGGGAAAAACCTGCTGATAATGCCGTCAGCTTTCTGAAGAGCGGGGTGAGCCCTTTTGCGTCAAGTTCACGTTCCACCGAACTTTTCAGCAGCTGCAGCAGACGCGGCACCGCCACCATGGCATAGACATCCTCTTCGGAGAATGCTTCCATGATAGCCGACGGCTTCAACGTGCGCAGGTAGATCACTGAACCGCCAAGAAAGAGCGGTGTCAGGAAGCCTGCCGTCTGCTCAAACATATGGGAGAGGGGCAGGAGCGACAAAAAGCGATACTCCGCCGTGACTGCAGGAAACTGCTCTGTAACCTGAATAACATTGCTCAGCAGGTTTCGATGGGAAAGGGCCACCCCTTTTGGGGCACCGGTAGTCCCCGATGTATAGACCAGTTCACAGAGGTCGTCCGGCGCAGCGGCATATACCTCTGCCGCAGGCTCGTATAGTTTGAGCAGCTGCTCCAGATCCTCCATGACAATCGTTGTGGCAACATTGAGATTGGCTGGTTTGAACCGGCTCTGCACAGCGTAGCTGGCCCCGGAAAGGATCGCAATCCCCTCCCCTCTCTCGGCCCCTGACATGAAATCAATCGGCACAACCACCGCACCGCGGGCAATAATCCCCCAGTAGGCAACGGCCCAGCAGGGGTGGTTCGGCCCCCAGAGGAGCACCCTGTCGCCAGGCTTGACGCCTGACTCGGCAAGCATTGCCGCGAACTTCATTGCCAGGCGGTAAATATCACCATAGCTATATTCATGACGCCGGACCCCGCTGCGATAGATAATCGCGCACAGCCCCTGCCTTTCCCTGAAACTGCTCAAGATGTCGTAAAGCCCGACCATATGCTGCTCCTGTTGGTTGAAGCATTGAAATTACTTATTTTTTCAAGTATAAATGAATTCCCTGTAGTGACAAAATATATTCCGTTCACCGGAGAGTATCCATGCAGTTGAAACTCGGCAACCTGCTCGTCAGAGAACGCATGATCACAGAGGCCCAGCTTGAAGAGGCGCTCCGCAATCAGGTCATCTTCGGCGGCAAGATCGGCACTAACCTGATCGAACTGGGTTACATAACCCCGGACCAGCTTGCTCTTACCCTGTCAAGACATAGCGGGTTTCCCCAGGTCAGCGCGAATGAACTGCATACTATCCCCCCTGAAGTTATTGCCCTGATCCCTGCTGAAACTGCAAAAGAGAAGCAGGTACTCCCGGTTTCCGTCAACAAAAAACGCCTGACCGTCGCCATGGCCAACCCGACCGACCTTGAAACCATTGACCGGCTTGCCTTCATGACCGGCATGTATATCAATCCGGTAGTCATCCCGGAACTGTTGCTGCTGATGGGGCTGGAGCGATACTACAAGATCAAGCGGACAACCCGCTATATTGCCATAGCCAAGGATATGCACAGGGAGCCGCGTCAGGAAGAACCTGTCGAGATAAACGAAAAGTCTGCGCCGGCTGCCAAGGAAGCACCAAAGCCGCAGCAAAAGGTTGAAGAGGAAGACTTCATTGAAATACCCGAGTTTGAGGGTTTTGACAAGGTCGACATCCCGGAACTGCCTGAGCCGGAAAAGCCGGTGGAGACAGAGGCCGATAAAGGCTATTCCATCACCGACCTGTGCAACGCCCTGGCCGACGCTACTGCGCGGGATGCAATCGGTCAGGCGCTCATCAACTACCTTGGTTACAGATATTTCAAGACCGCCCTGTTCATCCCGAAGGACACACACCTTACCGGGTGGATTGCCGCTGACGCGAGCGGACCGATGGATAAATTCCCTGATGCAAAGGTGGAAATGGTACAACCTTCATCGTTTCTGCAGGTAATCGAGACAAAGAATTTCTGGATCGGCCAGCTGCTGCACCCCTCAGACCTGAAGGCGGCTGACGCCATCGGCGCCAAGGACAACCCGGCAATACTGCTCCCCATTGTTCTCATGAACCGGGTGGTGGCAATCCTTTGCGTCGTCGACAGCCTGGAGAAACTGACCAGATCGCTGAGTGATCTGCAAAAGATCGCTGTAAAAAGCGCCATGTCCTTCGAAATTCTGATTATGCGCAATAAAATCCAGATGGTTTAAGCCCGATCCAAGAATCTGTTTGACAAAAACTTCGAGAATATTTAGATATATGAATGTCGGTTATTTTCGGAGGGTGCCATGGGATTTGCCAAGGAAAAGAGCTTCATCGAAGAGTCAGAAATACTGAAGGTTCTCGGCCATCCGGTCAGGCTGAAGATTGTTGCCGGACTCTGCACGAAAGAGTGTAATGTCAAGAAGATTTGGGAGTGCCTCGAACTGCCGCAGGCAACTGTGTCGCAACATCTGGCCCTGTTGAAGAACAAAGGCATAATTTCCGGCAAACGTGACGGTGCTGAGGTTTACTACTCTGTGGTCCACCCATTTGCGAAGCGAGTCGTTGATATTCTCAAGTGACGACTACTGCTTGACCCCGTGGCCATAGAAAATCTCGTAAGTTGCCGGCACCCCTGCCGCCGTACAGTATTCCCGTTCATAATAACCGACCATCCCCTCGATAACCTTTCTACCGGAAAGCCCGCGCCCCTTCTCCCGTGAAGCACTGCCTGCGCCGATCCCCTTGATCGAGGCAAGCACCCGTTTGACATCGCCGTGCAGCTCTATCTCAGTGTCGCTCTCTACAGCCGGTGCAGCAAATCCGGCCCTCCGCAGAGCAGCAAGCGTGTCTGGCATGGAGAAAAATTCGTGGCTTCTGTCCGGCAGGCCGCTGGCCGATGCAGCCAGAGCTGCCTTGTATGAGTTCCTCAGCTCATGGAGTGTGTTGCCGCCAAAAAAGGCAAAACAGAAGCGCCCGCCCGGAGCCAGCACCCTGAAGGCCTCAGCAAAGGCCATATCGAGATTGTCCAGCCACTGGTAGGTGGATGTGGACACGACAAGGTCAAAACTGCCATCCCTGAATGGCAGCTGCTCGGCATCGCTGCAGGCAACGACAAGCCCGGGATTGCGCTCTTTGACCCTTTTGGCCATGCCAAGGGCCAGATCAACACCATGCAGCAGCGCTTGGGGATATTGGTCGCCAAGGGCCGCCAGCAGTCTGCCCGTGCCTGCGCCGACATCGAGAACCCTGGCAGGCTTGAGAGCAGAGTCACAGAACCTCTCCATGAAACGCTCAATGACCAGTTTCTGGACCACTGCATAATCGTCATACCCGGCGGCATGACTGCTGAATGAGCGCCTGACCTTCTCCCTTGCCAATCCTGTCATGGCAACCGCTCCACGAAAGCGGTCAAAGCACTGTTAAAACGCTCCGCACTAGAGATGAATGGCGCATGGCCGATTCCTTCGAAAGAGAGCAGTTCAGCAGCCGGTATCCTGTCCGCCATATATTGTGATGCTCCCGGTAGGCAAATCATGTCTTCCGAGCCATGGGTGACAAGGGTTGGAATCTCAATCGCCGGCAGCAGCTCGCGCAGATCTGTATTAATCAGCTCGTGCAGCGACTCGGTGGCAATGTTCACCTCAGGAAGTCTTGCCACCAGATTGGCGGCAATCTTGCCAAGGTCCCCCCTTGACAGTTCACCTGGCGCAAACATCAGTGAAAAAAACTCGCCACTGGCTTTCTGCAGATTACGCTTGATGCGGAGTTCCATGCTTCTTGCCTCTGCCCTGGGAAGGCCGTGGCAGAAGTCTCCAGCCGAGCAGAAAAGGGGTGTTCCGGCAACCAGCACCAGACCGGAAATTTTCTCCGGAGCTTGCCGGTACAGCTGTAGAGCAAGCTGCGCCCCCATTGACCAGCCGATCAGGCAAACTTCATCAATGGCCAAACGATCAAGCAGCTCAACCAGGGATGAGACACAGTCATCATAGGAAAAAGTCGGCCAATGGGACTCACCATGACCGGGAAGATCAACCGTCAGGACTCGAAACCGCTCCTTGAGCGGCAGCTGGCCACTCCAGACCCGGCCCGACATCAACCAGCCGTGCAAAAACAGGAGCGTCTTGCCACTCCCTTCGTCATGGCGGACTATAACTGCCTGCCCTGAGGTCATATAACGCCCAGCTCCCTGCCGATAGCGGCAATTTTCCCGGCGGCATCTGCCAGATCGTCTTCAGTGTGGCTAGCCATGACGGTACAGCGGAGGCGGCATTTGCCGGCCGGTACTGTGGGCGGCCGAATCCCCTGCACAAAGACCCCTGCGCTGAAGAGCCTTTGTGAAAACTCCATGGTCAGGGCAGCATCGCCAGTGAGGATGGGAATTATCTGGGTAACACTCCCCATGGTATCAAAGCCGGCGGCATGCAGCAGAGAGAGAAACAGGACACGATTTCTTGCCAGCATCTGCCTGAGTTCAAGCCCTTCAGCAGAATCGATAATATCAATGGCAGCCATGGATGGCGCCAGGACAGCCGGAGGCAATGAGGTGGAGAAGATAAAACTTCTGGCTGAATTGCGCAGATAATCCGCCAGCTCCCGGGAACCGGCCACATAGGCGCCGTAACTGCCGATTCCTTTGCCCAGGGTTCCCATGTAAACATCAATGTCCTTCATCACGCCCAGATACTCTGCCGTCCCTTTGCCACCGGCACCGAGAACCCCTGTGCCATGGGCATCGTCAATAATCAGCACTGCTCCGAATTCCTTCTTGAGAGCAACAATCTCCTGCAACGGTGCCATATCACCGTCCATACTGAAAACCGCATCAGTTACAATGATTTTGCGCCCTGAGCCCCCCTGCTTTTCGAGAAGCCGCCTGAGAGCCACTGTGTCACAATGGGGGTAACGGAGATGGCTTGCCCGCGAAAGCAGTGTTCCATCAACAATACTGGCATGATTGAGCCTGTCGGAAAAGACCGTGTCACCCCGCCCGGCCAGGGCAGGGATGATGCCGCTGTTGGCAGCATAACCCGAGTTGAAGAGCAGGGCAGCTTCAGTCCCCTTGAAAAGTGCGAGTTTCTCCTCAAGTGCTGTGTGCAGTGTCATGCTGCCTGAAACGAGACGTGACGCGCCGCTGCCGGCGCCAAATGCAAGGGCGGCATCTGCAGCTGCCTGTCTTAAGGCAGGATGCCCGGCAAGACCGAGATAGTTGTTGGAGCAGAGAAGCAGGTACTCTCTGCCATCAATGGAGACTCTTGCCCCTTGGGAAGACTCGATCACCCGGCAGTTCCGGTACAGAGAAGCCTGCCGCAGACGCTCCAGCTCTTCGTGAATAAATTCCATATAAACTGCCTTGAGGGAAATTGTACTCTTGTTCTCAGGAAAGCTGTAACACAGGAGGAACCGGCTCGTCAACCGATGCTTTACATAAAGTTGACAAGCCGGGTGGGATGTTTCAGGCGCAGCAGGTCATGTTGTAATTGAGCCAGTATCTGGCAGAACTCAGGATCATTTTCTGAAAAGACGGGAAATCGATCGGTTTTACCAGGTAGCTGTTAGCTCCAAGCCGGTAGCATTCATCTATATCAGCCTGCTGATTTGAAGAAGTCATGATTACTACAGGAACGGTGCTGGTTAACTCGGTTTCCCTGAGTTTGCTAAGGACCTGAGGCCCGGTAAGACGGGGCAGTTTGACATCCAGAAAAATTACCTTGGGAAGGTTGGCACTATTGGCTGAAAAGCCTTTGTCAAACAGGTAGCTCAGTGCATCGGCGCCATCTTCAATAACTTTTACCCTGGTTGCAGGATTTTCCTGTTTGATAACCCGAATCATCAGATCAGCGTCTTCAAGGGAGTCTTCTATCAGCAGAATATCAGTTTTCATATTGCCTCCATTGCAACAGCACAATCCTCAACAATTAAGTTGCAGATATTGCTGGCAGGTGCTAAACAAAAAGTATAAGTTGCACAGAGTGATATTTATTCTGTCTTTTATTAATGAAGCAATTTTTGTACCAATCATTAAGGCGGGGTTTTATGAACAGAGAGATACAAGATGACAAATTTAATGATTTGCACTCCCTCGGCGATAGAGTCAGGGCCATCAGAAAAAGTCTCAAGATGACGCAAAAGGCATTCGCTGCATCGCTTGGCATTGTGCAAAGCTTTCTGTGCGCCATTGAAAAAGGGAAGAAAACCCCTTCAGACACGCTGCTGATTGCGGCGCAGCACAAGTACAACATTGACCCGGCATGGCTTGAAAACGGCAAGGGAGAGCCATTCGCCGTCGCCCCCCCCGTCCCCAGCACCACGCTCAGTTGTGAAATTCCGCTTTTCAAAGACCCGCCAACATCATTGGACAAACTGAATCCGGTCAACATTACTGCGTCCATATCAATGCCGGGATTGCCGGCAGGCTCCTTTGCCTTTGAGTACAGCGGCGACTTCATGTCTCCATCAATCAGAGACGGCGATATTGTTATTGTGCAGACTGGCACTGCGCCGGCTACCGGAGATATTGTCCTGATAGTTGGCAAATGGGGAGAAGCATATCTGAGGAGATATCGCATACGGGGAGAAGACATTTATTATTCAGCCGACAACTCATCTTATGCGCCTTTTAAAAGTGACAGCAATATTTCCATTCTCGGCACGGTGCATACTGTCTGGCGAAAGATCAAAACCTGAGACATGTTAAAGCCTTTTACCTTGACGCTCTCCATTGATTACGCTATATCACCATAATCTTGTTTGAAAATAGTTCAGGAGGTTTTTGGCATGCATCTGATGGACGTAATCAAGGATAAGGCAAAAAAAGATCTTAAGACTGTAGTACTGCCAGAGAGCTATGATGAAAGAATGCTTTTTGCTGCCGAAAAAATTGTCGAACAGGGTTTGGCAAAAGTCGTAATTCTTGGCAATCCTGCCGAAGTTCAGGCGGCGGCAGCAGCCAAAGGGGTAAACCTGAAGGG
>VEOV01000126.1 GCA_012026855.1 Geobacter sp. | reverse complement strand
GTCAAAGAAGGGGAAGGTCAGGAAGACGCCGATGTTCCAGGCAGCCCCGTCATTCCGGGTATTCATCATCTCCAGCTGGTGCCAGCCGGCGCTCCCCTTGAGGTCAAGCCGCGGCTTGTTGTCAGAATCGGCAATGGTAACCAGTTCATTGTAGATGCCGACCCGGTAGCCCAGATCAAGCAGTTCCGGGCGCATTGACAGCGCCGACTGCTGCACCGTTTCAAGGGACGGCAGTGCTGCCAGCTGCGGCTCCAGGGAACCGGTGGCATCAACCTCTTCATCGAGCACCAGGAGAAAGCGCAGCCGCTCCCTGGTTGTCCTGAGAAGATTCTCCGCCTTGATCAGGGCCGGCCTGGCGTTTTCCAGGGCCACCTCGGCGGCCAGCACATCATAATCCGTTGCCACCCCGGCAGCAAATTTTTTCTGGGCCTCTTCGGAGTGGCGCTCCTTCTGCTTCAGGTTGTCTGCAGAGAGGCGCGCCATCTCCTTTGCCAGCAGCACATTGCAGAAGGTCGTAGTCACATCGCGCCGGGCCGCCTGCTGGGCCAACCGGAGCTGTTCCCTTGCAGTTCTCTTGCCAATTTCGGCAGCGCGGATCGCCGCCCCGATCTTCCCCCAGGTGTAAAGGGGTTGGGACAGGGAGAGCCCGATACTCCTGTCATACTGGTTGGTGCCCCCTCCGGCAAAGGCCGGCTGGCCATTGTCCCTGGCAGCGGTAATGCCGGCATTAAGGCCAATCTGCGGCAATATAGCGGAGCGTTCCTCAACATATTTGCCATGGACATATTTGGCATACTCCCCGGCCTTGGCAATGTCGTAGTTTTTTTCCACAGCAATGGCCAGCGCCTGCTCCAGGGTCAAAACCCTGGCAGCAGACGCCTCCATTGGCAGAGCCAGTAACAGCAGCAGCAAAACGTATCTCAAAATTTCTCTCCTTCAGCAAGCACTGCCCGGCGGATGCCGCGCAGCGAATTGACCAGCAGGATCTCATCGGCAGCCAGCAGATCCTCCGGGTAAACTGTTTGTTCCACTACGCTCCCCTGGTCGATCAGTTCGGACCGCAGCACACCGGGCAACAGGCCGCAAGCCAGCGGCGGTGTTACCAGCCTGCCCCCGATGTTGAGGACAATGTTGTTATAAGTCCCCTCGGGCAGCTCGCCGCGACTGTTGACGAAGAGCAGCTCGCTGCAGTCCGGGCGGGCGGACAGCTCCGCCTCGAGGTGGCCGCGCCGGGTGGTCTTATGGTAAAGCAACCGGTCATCGGGATTGACCCGTGTTGCGGCGAGGCCGATCACCAGGGTATCAGGTTCTGCCAGGAGCGGCGCCGAAGTGACGCTCAGCTCACCCGACGGCGCCAGGATCAGCTTGACCCGCAAAGCCCCTTCAACAGGCGCATCACAGGATTTGAGCAGTCTGAGCGCTGCTTCCCGGTCAATGGGGAAACCGAAGAGCATGGCCGATGCTGCCAGCCGGTCAAGATGCCTGCCCAGCCGGTCATACTCGCCGTTCTCCAGGCGCATGGTCTCGAAAAGTGAATGCTGACGGCTGTTGACAAAGGCCGCCTTCCCCATGGCCTCGGCATATTCGCTCTCAGGCCGTGAATCAAAAGTAATGCCGCTGCCCACCCCCATGGAGAGGCTGGTGGTGGCCTTCTCCAGCAGCATCGTCCTGATGGCCACCGAGAAGAGCGCCTCACCCTCGGGAGAGAGGTAGCCGATAGCGCCGCAGTAGACGCCCCGCGGCTGGCTTTCCAGCTCCCTGATGATCGCCATGCTGCGCCGCTTGGGGGCGCCGGTCACCGAACCGCACGGGAAGAGGGCTCGCAGGATATCGGCCAGTGTGACACCCTGCCCCACCCGGGCGCTGATGGTCGAAGTCATCTGGTGCACCGTCGGGTACTGCTCAATGTCAAACAATGAATCCACCTGCACCGAACCGGTCGCGGCAATCTTCCCCAGGTCGTTTCTGAGGAGATCGACGATCATCAGGTTCTCGGCCCGCTCCTTGCTGCTGGTAAGGAGTCCGTCGCTAAACGCCCTGTCCTCGGCCGGCCAGCGCCCCCTGGATGCGGTCCCCTTCATGGGTCGGGTGACAAGCTCGCCGTCTTTCAGGGAGAAGAACAGCTCCGGCGAGGCCGAGATAACCGCCTGCCCCCCCATATCCAGCAGAGCGCAGAAACCGGCCCGCTGGGAGCGGCAGAGGTGTGAGTACAGCTCAAGGGGCTCGCCCTGGAACTCTCCGGACAGGGGGAAGGTATAGTTAACCTGGTAGCTGTCGCCCCGTGCAATCAGGCCTCTGATCCTATCCACAGCTCCGGTGTAGTCCACCTCAGCCAGCTCCGGGCTTAGTTGGAGCGCCGCAATATCCCCCTCTGGATGACCGCTCCCGGCCGCTACCTGGTGCCGCTCCCGGTAAATGGCAAACCAGGCAAGGGGGAGCCCCTGCCATGCCGAAGAAGCAGGCAGCTCCGGATTCAGCGCTGACGCCGCTTCATAGGCAATGAAGCCAACCGCATGCTGCCCGGCCAGCGTGGCCGCTTCCGCAGCAGCAATGACCCCCCCGACCTCCTCCGGCCTGGCGGCAGACAGTGTGCTGACCAGGCCGCTGAAACGCCAGGAGCCGGGGAAGCGGCTGTCAAAGGAGTCAAGCATGACCAGAGGTGACTGCTTGATAGTCAATGTCCCTTCCCCGCCCACTTCCGCTTCAGCCAGCTGCCCAGATCATCCATGTAGGTGTACATCACCGGCACTACCAGCAGGGTCAGCAGGGTGGAGGTCAAAAGACCGCCAACCACAGCCCGGGCCATGGGAGCGCGCATCTCGGCGCCGGCACCGATGGCCAGAAACAGGGGCATCATGCCGAAGATCATCGCCAGGGTGGGCATGATGATCGGCCTGAGCCTGGTCCGGCCGGCCAGAATGACCGCCTCGCGCCGCTCCATGCCGTCACGCTTCTGGAGCACCTTGGCGTAATCCACCAGCAGGATGGCGTTTTTGGTGACCAGCCCCATGAGCATGATCAGGCCGATGAGCGACATGATGTTGACCGTGTCGCCGGTCAGTTTCAGCATGCCGGCCATCCCCACGATGGAGAGGGGCAGGGAGAGCATGATGGCAAACGGCTCAAAGAACGATTCGAACTGGGCCGCCAGGATCAGGAAGACGAAGACCACTGCCAGCAGGAGCGACTCACCCATGTAGCCGAACGACTCGGCCATGTCCTCGGCCTCGCCGGAGAGATCAATGCTGTACCCCGGCGGCATATTGATCCGCTTGGCCGCCTCCTCCACATGCTTGGCCGCCGTACCGATGGGGAGGTTGTCCAGGTTGGCGCTGACCGTGATCTGGCGGGCCAGGTCGCGCCGGTTGATCTCGGTGGGGGAAGCGGCCGTGCGGGTGGTGACGATGCTGGCCAGCGGTATCAGCC
>VEOV01000102.1 GCA_012026855.1 Geobacter sp. | reverse complement strand
GTATCTTCCCGCTGGGAAAGGATGCCAAAAGGTTTTCCATGGCGCAGATGGAGAAGGGTGAATCCTGTGGCGCCTGCCATGACGGTAAGGGGGCCTTTTCCGTCAAGGATGCCTGTATCAGGTGCCACCCGACTAAAGAGATCAGTTTCCGGGATTCCGGGGCAACATTCAGTCATAAATTTCATACCGGGCTGTATCGCTGCAACGATTGTCATGACAAGACGTTTATTCCGTCGGAGCTCAGTCGCAGGCACTCCATGGCTGATATGGAAAAAGGGCTCTCCTGCGGTCTCTGTCATAACGGTAAAGATGCTTTCAGCGTGACTGGCAGTTGTCAGAAATGCCATCCGGTGCTTAAATCAATCAAGTTTGACTTCCCGCCGAAGAAGAATGTGGAGCCGGTCATCTTCAGTCACAAGGTGCATATGGGACGAGGATACCAGTGTAACGACTGCCATTATAAAATAGTGCCTGCCAGCGCCAATCGGAAACCGATCACCATGCGTGACATGGATCAGGGAAAATCATGCGGCGCTTGCCACGGATTTCAGATGGCTTTTTCAACCAGAGATGCCAATAACTGCGAGCGGTGCCATAAGCCCGCCGAGTACGAATAGGGGGAGAGTGTGGAAGAGAGATATTCGCCTGCTGCCATAGAAGAGAAGTGGCAGAGCCGATGGGCGCATGAGAAAAGTTTCAAGGTAACAGAAGATCCGAACAAGCAGAAATATTACCTGTTGGAGATGTTTCCCTACCCGTCTGGCAGGATTCACATGGGTCATGTACGCAACTACTCCATCGGAGATGTTGTCGGACGGTTCAAAAGAGTTCGCGGCTTTAATGTGCTTCACCCCATGGGGTGGGATGCATTCGGTATGCCGGCTGAAAATGCCGCCATTCAGAACAAGAGCCATCCGGCCAAGTGGACCAAGGAAAATATCGAGTACATGCGGGGACAGCTCAAGCGGATGGGGCTCTCCTATGACTGGGACAGGGAACTGGCCACTTGTGACCTCTCCTACTATCGCTGGGAACAGCAGATCTTCCTTGAAATGTATAAAAAGGGGCTGGCCTACAAGAAGAGCTCCTTTGTCAACTGGTGTCCGTCATGTGAGACTGTTTTGGCCAACGAGCAAGTGGAGGATGGCGGCTGCTGGCGGTGTGACACTACAGTTACCCAGAAAGAGCTGGAGCAGTGGTTTTTCCGGATCACTGCCTATGCGGAAGAACTGCTACAGTGCACCGACAACCTGCCGGGATGGCCTGAGCGTGTCCTTGTCATGCAGCGCAACTGGATTGGTAAGAGCCTTGGCTGTGAAATTGATTTTCCGCTGGAAAAGGGTGGTGCCATCAGGGTTTTTACAACTCGTCAGGATACCCTCTTCGGAGCAACTTTCATGTCGCTGGCACCGGAACATCCGCTGGCCCTGGAGCTGGCAACCGCGGAGCAGCGCGCTGAAGTTGACGCCTTCATCGAGAAGGTCAAGCAGACCGACAAGTTGAAGCGGACTGCCGATGATTTTGAGAAAGAGGGGGTATTTACCGGTTCCTACTGCATCAACCCGGCAACCGGTGAGCGGATGCCGATTTATCTGGCCAACTTTGTCCTGCTTGATTATGGCACGGGAGCAGTTATGGCTGTACCGACCCATGATCAGCGTGATTTTGAATTCGCCCGGAAATACTCCTTGCCGCTGCGGGTCGTTATTCAACCTGAAGGCGAGTTGCTTGAACCGGCTGCCATGACAGCTGCCTATACCGAGCCTGGCACAATGATCAACTCCGGCGACTTCAACGGCATCAGCAGTCTGGAGGCCAAGGCGAAGATTGCCGATTGGCTGGAAAAGAAAGCAAAAGGGTGCAAGACGGTGAACTTCAGGTTGCGGGACTGGGGTATCTCCAGACAGCGTTACTGGGGCAATCCCATTCCTTTTATCTATTGTGATTGTTGTGGCACTGTCCCTGTGCCCGAAAAGGACCTGCCGGTAGTACTGCCTCTGGATGTTGAATTTACCGGCGAGGGTGGCAGTCCACTTGCCAGGCTGGAGTCGTTCCTCAAGGTTGATTGTCCGCTTTGCGGCAAGCCTGCCCGACGTGAAACCGATACCATGGATACATTTGTAGAGTCGTCCTGGTATTTCCTCCGCTACTGCTGCTCTGATTTCACCGGCGGTCCGCTGGACACAGAAAAGGTACGCTACTGGATGGCGGTCGACCAGTATATCGGCGGGATCGAGCATGCTGTGCTCCATCTGCTGTATGCCCGTTTCTTCACCAAGGTGCTGCGCGACCTGGGCTACGTGAATGTTGATGAGCCGTTCACCAACCTGCTTACCCAGGGTATGGTCATCAAGGATGGCGCCAAGATGAGCAAGTCAAAGGGAAATGTGGTTGACCCCAATGCTCTCATCGAAAAGTATGGTGCCGATACTGCCCGGCTGTTCTCCCTGTTCGCCGCTCCTCCGGAAAAGGACCTGGACTGGAATGATCAGGGGGTTGACGGCTGTTTCAGATTCCTGAACCGTCTCTGGAAGCTTGTCCATGAACTGCTGCCGAAGATACAGACAGCAGGGGCTGTCGATGTTGCCAAGCTGTCCGACGATGCCAGGGCTCTCAGGCGCACCGTGCATAAAACCATTCGCAAGGTAACTGCGGATATTGACGAAAGGTTCCATTTTAATACCGCCATAGCCGCGGTTATGGAGCTGGTTAATGCTGTGCATGCCTTTGCTGCGAAAAACAGCCCGGAAAATTCGGCCCTGATGAAAGAAGCCATCGAGAGTACGCTGCTGCTGCTCTATCCATTTGTGCCCCATTTTAGCGAGGAACTCTGGGAGATGGCCGGCCATAAGGGGGGCATAGAGGCTGCCGGCTGGCCTTCCTTTGACGCAGAAGCCGCTGCTGACGAAGAGCTGCTCATTGTGGTGCAGGTGAATGGCAAGCTGCGCGGCAGGATCACAGTGTCAGTGGATGCCGATGAAGAGAGTGTCAAGGCGGCTGCTTTTGCCGATGACAAGGTGCTCGGCCATCTTGAAGGCAAAACTCCGCGCAAGGTAATCTATGTGCCGGGAAAACTCCTGAACGTCGTGGTGTAGCTGTGAAAATGCTGTTCAATGCCATAATTGTGTTGTCTTTAGTCGCACTCCTTGCCGGGTGCGGCTATTCGCTTGCACTGAAAAACGGTATGCTGGACGGGAGCAATGTCCAGGTTAGCATGTTTGCCAACAGATCCTATCAGCCAGATGTTGAGGCAAAACTGCGGCTTGCCATGGTTAACGAACTGCTGGCAAGGGGTGAGCATCCGGTTACGGCAGAGGCCAATCTGATGATCAGCGGCGAGGTTGAGAAGCTGGTTGTAGAGACAGTTGCCTACACAGCTGCCGACAAGGCTGGGCTCTATCGGGTTACTATGACCGTTACTGCCCAACTGTTTGACAAAAAGAGTGGCAAAATCCTCTGGAAAGGCGGCGAGAGCCTCAGCCAGGACTATCCGGCCACCCTTGATCTTGCCCTGCAGAAGAATGCCCGTGATGCAGCCGTTGCCGAGGTCTGCAGATCCATTTCAAAAGTACTGCTTGCCAGAATGACCCAGTCATTCTGATGGACCGCCATGTTACCTGACGAGCTGGAACGATCCATTGCCAAAGGGGAGATTGCTCCCCTCTATTTTTTGTTCGGCGAGGAGGATTTCCTCCTTGAGCGGGCGTTGCAACGTCTGCTGGAGAAAGTCTCTCCGCCTGACTTCAGAGATTTCAACTGTACGGTTTTTTATGGCAAGGAGTGCCGGGCAGAGCAGATTATCGACAACGCCATGACACTGCCGATGTTTGCCGATCGCAGGGTTACCCTGGTAAAGCGGGCCGAAGAGCTGACCGCCGATACCCTGGAGCAGCTTCTTCCCTACCTCGCATCCCCATCCCCGCAGAGCTGCCTTATCTTTCAGGCGTCCAAGATTGACCAGCGGAGAAAATTCTTTACTGAACTGAAGAAATCGGACTCTCTTGTGGAGTTCAAGCGGTTAAAGGAAGAGCAGCTTGACGGCTTTATCCGCCGTGAAGCCGTGGCGAGTGGCAAGAGGTTTGATGCTGAAGCCGCAGCGCTGCTGGTGTACTACTGCGGTACTGTTCTGCGTGAACTGGTGGCGCAGATGGAAAAACTGATTGTCTATGTCGGCAGCAGGGACAGAGTGACTGCCGAGGACGTCAGGGAGATTGTTTCTGACACTAAAGTTGATACGGTTTTTGAGTTTGCCAATGCCCTTGGCGGTCGTGATGCGGACCGGGCGCTACGCCAGCTGCAAATCCTGATGCGTGATGCCGATGCTCCCTATATGCTTGTCGGGGCCATTGCGCGCCACTTCCGCCAGCTCTGCCTGATCTGCGAGCTACAGGAGAAGAGGGCGTCGAGTGATGAAATCAGTAAGCGGCTGAAGATAAACCCTTATTTTCTAAAAGGGATGTTGGGGCAGGCCAAGAACTTCAGATTGACTGAGTTCCAGCGGATATTTAGCTTGCTGCATGAAACCGATCTTGGTCTCAAGAGCGGCGGTAAGCAGGGAACGCTTTTCGAAATGTTGCTCTTTGGAATCTGCAGCAGGTAGCTTCGCAACCAGCACGCAAAAAAAGGGGTCTGGCGACCCCTTTTCAGTTTCTTATGTAAGTTGTTGCTTAGCCCAGGGTGTTGACGAGTTTGGTGAGTCTTGAGACGTTTCTGGCAGCATTTGTCTTGTGAATGACACCTTTGGTGGCTGTCTTGTCAATAACAGGGATAGCAGCGGCCAGAGCCTCTTTGGCTGCAGTGAGGTCTTTACCTTCTACAGCTTCACGGACTCTTTTGATAACAGTCTTAAGGGTTGAGCGAACATGCTTGTTACGGGCATTTTTCTTCTTGTTTTGTTTGATACGTTTTAGAGCCGATTTGTGATGAGCCAAACTGCACCTCCGGTTTATATGAATCTTATTGATTAAGTGTTTCAGGAAAGAAATTCTATATCATTGCCTCGTACCGATTGTCAAATAAAAAATCCCAGGCCAGCAGCAAAGCAGAGCACTTATCACGGCAGATAACGGGATTCCTGTTGACTAATTAAAACAACATTGCGTAGTATCAAATTCAGTAAAATTGCGTAAACAGAGTAACTAGCTGTTTTCATGGAAAAATATGATGCAAAAGAAAGTACACATCCTTACCTATGGTTGCCAGATGAATGTCAGCGATTCCGAGAGGATTGCTGCGTCGCTGCGTAATTGTGGTTATGCAGAAACCGACTCACTCGATGATGCGGATATGGTGATTCTCAATACCTGTTCAGTCAGGGCAAAGGCAGAAGAGCGGATCTACGGTATCCTGCATACCATGAAGGGGCAGCTGAAGAAGAACCCTGACCTGATCATCGGTGTTGGCGGCTGTGTTGCCCAACAGGAGGGGAAACAGCTGCTGGAGCGGGTGCCCCACCTCCGCTTTGTGTTCGGCACCCACAATCTCCATCTTTTGCCCAGGATGATCAGCGAAGCTGAATCAGGCAGACGACTGGCAGAGACCGACTTTATTGATGATGACAAGCGCTTTGATCTCTATCCGCAAAACTCCGATTTCAGCGGCGTCACCAGATTTATCACCATCATGCAGGGCTGTGACAACTACTGTTCGTACTGCATCGTCCCTTATGTCAGAGGGCGGGAGGTCAGCAGAAGTCCGGAGGATATTCTTACCGAGGTTCGGCTTGCGGTTGAAGCCGGGGTAAAGGAGGTCACACTTCTCGGCCAGAATGTCAACTCCTATATGGCAAAGAGCGGTGATGGATCTGCCTTTGCAGAGCTGTTACGGTCAATTGCCGCTGTTGACGGTATTACACGGCTGAGATTCATGACATCGCACCCCAAAGATATCTCCAAACCTTTGATCGACTGTTTTGCCGATCTTGACAAGCTCTGCTCCCATATTCACCTGCCTGTCCAGGCAGGCAGTGACCGTATTCTGCAGTTGATGAAGCGGGGCTATACCAGAGCGGATTACCTGGCAAAGATCGCCAGGCTCCGTGCAATGCGTCCCGATATTTATGTTACCAGCGACATCATAGTCGGCTTTCCCGGTGAAACTGAAGCCGATTTCCAGCAGACACTCGACCTTATGGAAGAGGTTGTTTACTCGGATTCCTACTCTTTTGTCTATTCACCCAGGCCGGAGACCAAAGCTGCCCTTATGCCGGACAATGCCACCAAGGAAGAGAAGCACCAGCGCCTGGACCGGCTGCTCAAACTGCAGAAAAAGCTTACCAGTGGTCTGCAGGCAGTACTGCTAGGCAAAAGGGTAGAGGTGCTTGTTGAAGGGGCCGGGAGAATGCCGGGCCAGATTTTCGGACGCACCTCTGGTAACAGGGTTGTCAACTTTCCTGGTGATCCGGCTCTGGTAGGGAGTCTGCAACTCCCCCTGATTGTCAGGAATAACCAGAACTCGCTCCTGGGGAGACTGGAAGTGATTTCATGAGCGAATATCCCGGATTCAGATTTTTGAATATTGTCGGTTTTACGGTAGATGCATTGCAGCCGCTGGCTCTTTTCAAGGATGAAGCGGAAGAGAGTACTTTCCCGCTCTGGCTGGAGATGGGGGATGTCCTCTCCATTACTGCCGAGCTGGTCACCACCAGGCTGTCCGGCAAAGGTGAAAAAAAGGATCTCCTGGATGCCGTCCTCGATGCCGTCGGCTGCCGGGTTGCCAATGTTCTCATCGATGGTACTGCCAAGGATGGCTATAAGGCCGATGTCTGCCTGGAAGGGGAATCCGGACCACTCTGTATCAGGGTAGGGCTGGTGACGGCAATCCTGGCGGCCATCAGATTCAAACTTCCGGTGGGAATTTCGGAAGCGGCGCTGGCCAGCTCTTCGCTGGTGGATCAGAGTGGCGACCCGGATGTCGACCTTGCCGAAGGCAAGCGGCTTCTGGAGATGCTTGAAAAAATGAGCCCGGAAGATATGGGGAAGTATCCCATGTAGTTGACAGGCAGTGCCATGGGGCTGTGCTTGCTGCAGATATGATCCGGATGGCGGTTAGACGCGTGTGAATCGGTCTGAAGCCGTCAGCAGGAACTGACATAGTGGGGCTATCAGATGGATGCTGGCGATAATATTCTTTGCAGACTGCGCGAGCAGTTGGTCAGATTACAGCGTGGCGGGCATGTCGAGCCGGTGCTGTTCGACGGTTGTGCCGATCCTGCTGTTGTGGAACTCTGCCGTGAAGTAAACAAGCTGATACAGCTGTCCAACGAGGCGACACCATTCATCGAAGCTCTGGCTGCCGGCAACCTGGCTTTCCCCCCTCCCAATGACAATCACCTGGTAGCACCATTCAAACAACTGCACGCATCACTCAGCCACCTTGCCAGGCAGGTCGATCAGATTGCCGCCGGTGATTTCAGTCAGCGGCTCGACTGCATGGGAGCATTTTCCACCGCCTTCAATGCCATGATTGAGACACTGGAGAAAAACCGTAATGTAGAGCAGTCCCTGCGTGAGTCTGAATCAAATCTGCGGACGATCAGCAATCTCTATGAGGCGCTGAGTAATACCACCCGGGCAATCATGTATGCCCGAAAGCGTGAAGACCTTTTTCGGGAGATATGTGATGTGGCGGTGAATTACGGCAAGTTCTGCCTCGCTGCCATAAGATTGATTGATGAGGAAACCGGTCTTGCCAGGACAGTTGCTTTTTGCGGCAGTGCCGGTAAGTACCTGGAAGCAGCCATTGTGTCCACTGATATCGATCTTGAGGTGGGGCGAGGCCCAACCGGAGTAGCTCTGCGTAATGGTGAGCCGTATGTCTGCAACGATTTTCTGACAGATCCTATTACTGCTCCCTGGTGGGAAGTTGCCCGTGAGAACGGTATCCGCGCTTCTGCTACATTCCCGCTGCAACAGGAGAGTCGCCCGGTCGGGGTCTTCAAGGTTTATTCCGAGCAGATGAATTATTTCGATGCTGACAAGCTCGGACTTCTGCTGGAAATGTCAGAAAACATCTCCTTTGCCATAGACAACTTCAGCCGCGAGGAACGCCGCATCAATGCCGAAGAGGCGCTTCGAGAGCGGGAAGAGCGTCTTAATCTGGTTCTGGAGGGGAGCAACGACGGCTTCTGGGACTGGGACATTGCTGCTGGTGCGGCCACCTACAGCCGTCGCTTTGCCGAGATGCTCGGCTATACCCATGATGAACTCGGCTCCACCGTGACTGACCGGCGAAATCTGATTCACCCGGATGACTGGCAGCTGGTAAAGGATGCGGTCAAGGAGCATCTTGACGGAACTGCTGCCGCCTACGAGGCCGAGTTCCGCCTGTTGACGAAAGGTGGTGACTGGGAGTGGGTCCATGACCGGGGCAGGGTTG
>VEOV01000341.1 GCA_012026855.1 Geobacter sp. | reverse complement strand
CCTTTACCTGTTACCGCCATGCAGGCCCTAATTTTGTCTGTTACGATCCTGACCATTATCAGCAGCCTCAGCTTCCTTTTTGGCCTTGTAAATTTTGAGCCGCTCCGCCTTGAGCGAATCAGCAGCAGCCTTTTTCTTCTCATGGGTCGGAATCTGCTCCTTCTGCTTTTTGATCCTCTCCACTGTAGCTGCCCTTTCAGGTGTCATCGGGGGCTTTCCCTCGGCAAAAGCAACACCGCATGCCATTACCAGCATCAATGTCAGCATAATTGCCTTTGCAATCGTTTTGCGTACCTTTCTCATAGTAATCTCCTTTTATGCTGCCAGTTTACGTTGTAACATTCAGCGCAACCCGACATCGTAATTTCAACAGACGCATTACAGTTTACCGCTTAATGAATCTAAAGCAACTAGCCTCCCTTTTTTTGATTTTTTAAAGCAATCTGTTTAACCTGAAGTCTGTTTCAGTGAATCACCCACTCGCTGACCGGAATCAACTCAGGCGACTCACCTTTGCCAAGTTTTAAAACATAACAGCCTTTTGAAGCAAATCTCTGCCCCGGCCCAAAGCTGAGCCGTTCATAATCATTCACTATAAGATCCATCTGCATCCCCATCACATCCAGCAGGTGGTCACGATAGTGGTTGTCATAAATGAGGTTAAGCCCACGCAAGGCAACCTGCTGCAGCATGGAAACAGTACGCGATGTTATCCTTCTGTTGCCAAGGTCCTTTGCCGTCGCTAGAATCGGAACTCTTGCGTCCCGCCCCCCTTCCTTAATCCCGACATAGGGGGTCAAGCGGTAAGGATATGTGAAATAGACTCTGTCCCGCAAAGACTGGTCTGTTTTCAGCACATTTTGCCCAAGATACCCGGCAGACATGAACAGAGTCACTCCGTTGCCGTACGGTTTCAAAAGCTCCGGAAGCGCAGTCAAAACGGTATCACCTGTCCAGAGCAGAATTACTGAGGGATTTTCCTTTGCCAGCAGCCTGCCAATCAGGGCAAAGTTGTTTAATTCAGTCGCTGTCAGCGTTACGGTTGTCACTGCGGGGCGATCAAGTTCACCCCAGCCTCTGTTAAAGCCAGCTGCCAAGGCCTTGCCCTTTTCAGAATCCTCAACAATCTGAATAATCCTTGATGTCCCGGAATAGGTCTCATGGCGATTTAGGTAACGCGCCAGCGCTTCCCCTTCCTGGTAAAATCCTTTGTTGAAATAGAAAGTGTACCAGTCCCTATCTGAAACTACCGGAAGATCGGTAATCGGGAAAAGACATGGTAACCGCTGCTCTTCGCAAAAGTCGTGAACTGGTTGCCAGCTCTTGTTGGAAATGCCACCAAGTACCGCAAAAACCGGCTTTTTTTTCAGATATTCATGCAATTGACTACCCCATGTATCAGGTGCGCCGGACAGCTCCCAAATATCGAGTGTAGCATTATGAAATGCATATTTCATATCGATGGTCGGACTGTAATCAAACTTGAGGAACTCCTTATAAAGAGCCATCTGCTGATTTTTTTGTTTTATGAACAATCTGATCGGGTTGAGCAGTGCCTCCCGGTCATCATTACCTACATCATCTGTGATGATGGTCGCAAAATTGAATTCAGTGCCGCCCGCCCCAGGTGAAGGTTTGGAAGAGAGCAGCTCCAAATACCTTACAAGAATACCCATATCCCTTTCCGAAAGTGGGTAGCGAGGCATTACATCATTGAAAGTCTGGCCGGCGGGATCAATGCCGAAGCGAAGGGAGTATGCCAGGGACTCCCGGTCATATGCCGGCCTTTCCACAACAGTTTTAGCATATATGTAGCGGCCAGCACGATCCTGGGAATCACCCATTGACGGCGGACGGCGGTAAGGTGCATAAAGCTTCTTGCCATTTGTCGGAGGTGTAATAACCCCCCCTTCGTAAGAGCCGAGTCCGGCCCGCAAATGGCAGCTGGAACAGGAAAAGGCGGTGCTGTCGACCTCAACATCCCCGCGGATAAATGCCTCCATAGGTTTTCCTGACGGGAGAATGCCCTCGCGATACATCTTCTCGCCAAGCTTCATAATTTCAGATTCTGACATCTGCTCGACATTTGCCAGATCTGAAGCAGCTTCAGCGTCAAAAACCGGCAGACTCAAAGCTGCCAGGAAAAAAACTGCCAATATCGGCAAAGTGATTGATCTCATCGATTTACCACTGCCATATACTCTTTAAGAAACTCACCGGAGCTAAGAATCCCGAGCAGTCTTGTCCATTTGCCGTCCTTTGGGGAACGTATCAGGTTAAGCGGGTAATGGGACATTTTATCAGGTATATAGGCGTTAAACGCCCGCATAACCCTGTCTATATCAGCCCTTGACCCGGTAAGAAACTCCCAACCCGGCTTTGCATTATATCGTTTCAGATACTCCTTCATCTTTTTAGGGTTATCATTCTCAGGGTCTATTGATATTGAAATCATCAGCGGCCTCTGCTTTGGATCAGCGATCTTGTTTTGCAGATTCACGTAACCGGCTGACAAAACAGGACATATTGTTGTGCATGTCGCATATATAAAATCTACAACGACAGGTCTGCCAACCTCAATCAAGCTTTTCAACCCCACCCTTTTACCATCCTGATTAACCAGAACAACATCAGGGAGGGAATACTCCTCGTATGAACGTTT
The DNA here is from genome assembly GCA_012026855.1 of Geobacter sp. Taxonomy (GTDB): domain Bacteria; phylum Desulfobacterota; class Desulfuromonadia; order Geobacterales; family DSM-12255; genus VEOV01. The sequence goes on along the minus strand of VEOV01000341.1, from coordinate 8,051 downwards.
ATACTTCTGCTCAGCAAAAACCATTGCCGGGCAAACAAGCACGAAAACCAAGATCATTAACATCTGTTTTACAGGCCTTAGACCCGACTTTCTGTACATTTCACCCCCGGGGCTTGATCACGTTAGAAAAACCTTACCCGGATTTATTTGCCTTCATTTCGACAAATGATAATGCCTAATAATAGAATGTCAAAATATCAAGTGATACAAGTTGACATAGGTCAACAAAATGATGTTTTAAATCTGTGGCTCAAGCTTATATATTCCTACAAACTTTGTCAAGATTATTCACTGGCAACCGATTACAGTCTTTTTAGTACTTTATGGCTAATGAAAAATTTAAACATCTGCCAGGCAACAGCGAATCCTATTATATTGATTTTGCCGTGAATAAACTTTTCTGCTATAAATTGGTATCAATAAACCAGATCAAAAAAGAGCCTGCCATGAAACTTCGGAATATTCTTATATACCTGCTTACTGTTGTGACACTTTCTGTTTGTCCGGCATACGCTGTCGATTTGACCATTTCTCCCCTGGGCGATGGCAGGTTCACTGTTTTCGGGGCGGGCATGAAGGATACTGCCGGGATTCATCTCGTCATCGAATACGACACAACCATTCTTTCCGGACCTTCTATCCTCAATGGCTCTATGCTCTCCGGAACAAGCGCTATGATGTCTGCCAACACCAATGCCCCGGGCAGCATCAATGTAGCGATCATCCATCTTGCAGGATTCAACGGCAGCGGACAACTCCTTGCCATCAACTTCTCCGGCAGAAAAGGGGTTGGCGGCATCACCACTTTTAAAAGAATTGGCGTTATTGACAGCAAAAGCACTTCTCAGCCGGTAACGACTGCCGTCATCCCGGAAACCCAGCAGGACAATGCCACCCGGCAGCCCGATTCCGGCGGCTACCTGCCAGACAGGCAGGCAACTACCCAGACCGCCACCCAGACCGGGGCCGCAACATCTGGCGCAACGACAACTACACCGGCCGCCCCGTCAATCGGCGGCATATCTCTGCCGACAGACAACATGCAGCCCGACGCCCAGAAAAGCCAGGAACAGCAGACATCTCCTCCGGCTGAACAGAATCGCCAAACACCGCAAGCAGCACCAAGAGCCGAGGAGCCCCGCCAAACCGAAGCGAAGCCCAGGAAAACCGAGGAGCTGAAGCGAATCGGCTATGTTTCTGTGCTGGATCGATTCAAGGCTTACAAAGGGGATAGAAATCCGCATATTCTCGCAGGACTTTTTTCCAAGGCAATAGACAGCGCCATAACACAGGAGCCATTGATAGCTGCGGCCGATGGCACGGCAACTGTCAAATTGAAGGTACTGCTGGAGCAGAAAGAGGACGACTCTGCACCCAACTTTGCAGCATCAGAGGCAAAAACAGTCTCTCTCAAAAGTGATGAAGCAACGGGTCGCTGGATTGTCGAACTACAGCCTTCAAAGGGGGCGCTTACTGCGTCTTTGAGCATACTGGCGGGAAGCAGGCTGCTGGACATTCCCCTGGTTACAGTCCCGCTGGTAAAAAGCCTGAACTTCTCCGACAAGGAAATGGCTGCCTTCACAAAGGACTATGGCTCCGAGAAGCCTCTCTTTGATCTGAACAATGACGGCAAACACGACTATATTGATGATTACATCTACGCCGGCAACCTACTGCTGGCAGGTAAAAAACCAGGGGCAGCCAAATGAGGCGTCTGGCGCTGTTCCTGATATGCACCATGATACTGCCAACAGTAGAACTCTGCGCTGGCGCCAAGCCCTCAAAGGGTGACAAATGCCCGGTCTGCGGCATGTTTGTCAGTCGCTATCCCGACTGGCTGGCAACAATCACTTTCAAAAGCGGTGAAACGGTTCACTTTGACGGTCCCAAAGACATGTTCACCTTTTATCTGGACATCGGGAAGTATCGCAAAGGGAAAAACAGAGGGGATATCGCCACAATCACGGTAAAAGATTATTACGGGCTAAAAAGCATTGCTGCAGATAAAGCTTATTTTGTCTGCGACAGTGACGTCCTCGGGCCCATGGGCAAAGAGCTGGTGCCACTAACCACGGCGGCCGACGCCACCAGCTTCATAAAAGACCACAAAGGGAGCAAACCGCTTCGTCTCAACGAAATCACCCCGGCAGTGCTGCAGAGGCTGCAGTAGTGGCACTGCGCAACTCCGGCAAATATATCGCCTTTACTACAGCAAGCGGCCTGCTCATGCTCTCCTTCGCCCTGCACGCCGCATTCAGCGGCAGCATCACTGTTTCAACGACCAACCGCTCCCTGGTGAAGGAGCTTCATCTTACCGACCTCTGTCTCTTTACCGAGGCGCGCTACACTAGACACCCCTCCCTGGCCGACCGGCACGCCCCGTTCCAGGAGCACCCAACGGCATTTGAGCATTTCCCTTCAGGCTCCCTTTTGCTGCCGCAACAAAAAACCACTGGGTCCCTTAATGCAAAGTATTAACCGGCACTACAATATCCTCGATTTTGCCATTGCCTCCCTCTTGCGGCGCAAGGGGAAAAATCTGGCGCTGCTGACAATCTATACACTTATAGTTGCCCTGATCGCCTCACTGATCTTCTTTGTCCAGGCGCTGAAACGTGAGGCAGCGGCACTGCTGCAGGACGCACCTGACATCGTTGTGCAGCGGCTCATGGCAGGGAGGCAGGACCTTATCGGGCTGGAAAATATTGACCGGATAGCCGCCATCAGAGGGGTCAGCGAAGTTACCCCGCGTCGGTGGGGGTACTACTATGACCCGGTATTTGGAGCAAACTACACGGTAATGGCCGATGCAAAGCTGGCGCCGCAGGCGGGCATGGCAACTGTCGGCCTTGGAGTGGCGAAGAACCAGAGGATTGGCCCTGGTGACATATTTACGCTCACGGCAGCAGACAATAGCCTAATACTCCTGAATCTGGAGAAGGCACTCCCCTTTGAATCGGAACTGCTGGCCGCAGACATGATCCTGCTGAACCCAGCTGATTTCGGCAAACTGTTCGCTTTTCCGGCAAATGCCGCTACCGACCTTGCCGTAACAGTTGCCAATCCACGGGAGATGGTCACGATTGCCAACAAGATCGTCGAAACTGTTCCCGGCAGCAGGCCGATCATGAAGAGTGAGATCATCCGCACCTATGATGCCATATTTGACTGGCGGGGCGGCATGATGCTCCTGGTACTGGCTGCAGCGTTGCTCTCCTTTGTCATTTTCGCCTGGGACAAGGCCACAGGGCTTTCCGCCGAAGAGCGGCGCGAAACCGGCATTCTGAAGTCCATCGGCTGGGAAACGGGTGATATCCTGCTGCTGAAATTTTGGGAAGGGACGGCGATTTCTCTCACGGCATTCCTGACCGGAGTCATCATGGCCTATATCCATGTCTTTTTCTTCTCTGCCCCTCTCTTTGCAGCGGCACTCAAGGGGTGGGCAGTGCTCTACCCGGCATTCCATCTGAAACCGTTTATCGATCCATACCAGTTGTCGACGCTGTTTTTCCTGACTGTGCTCCCATACACTGCAGCCACCATCCTCCCCTCCTGGCTGGCGGCATCTGCTGACGCCGACAGCGCCATGAGGTCCTGAAATGATCGACCTGTTTGAAGTCAGCCGAATTTTCAACGCCGGCAAGCCCAATCAGTTCACTGCGCTGGACCGGGTCAGCCTGACAATCAACCGGGGTGAGCTGACCATTCTCAAAGGGCCAAGCGGTTCGGGCAAAACAACACTGCTCTCACTGATCGGCTGCATGGGCCGTCCCACCAGCGGCAGAATCAGACTTAATGGGATTAAAACCTCCTTCATGCCGGCTGCAGAGGCCTCACAGGAGCTGGACATTTCCAGTCTGCCGGAACGATTCCTTACTGAAATCCGCCGCAACAATTTCGGTTTCATCTTCCAGCAGTTCAATCTGGTCAGGGGGATCAGCGTGCTGGAAAATGTCATGCTCCCCGCTTACCCAGGCGGAGAGAAGTTTGACACGTTTCGCAGCCGGGCATTGACACTGCTTGACAATTTCGGCATCAGCCAAAAGTCGGCAACCCGGGTCGAGCTGCTCTCCGGCGGAGAGATGCAGCGGGTGGCCATAGCCAGGGCTCTTATCAACCAGCCTGAGGTGATTATTGCCGACGAACCGACAGCTCACCTGGACTCAAAACTCTCAATCGAGTTCATGAAACTGATTACCGGTTTCAGGCAGGCCGGAAAAACCGTAATCATTGCCAGCCATGACCCAATAGTCTACGGAGAACCGCTGGCAGACCGGGTAATCGAGATGCGTGACGGCCAGATGGTGACAGGCCAGTCATGATTCAGCACCCGGCGGTCATTGCCCTGCTCTCCTCGGCTACCATCATCAGCCTGATGGTCTTCTATGCGGCTTATTACGGCTATAAAATCATCACCGGCTGGGATTTGCAAAGCGGCAGCGAGCAGCAGCTCATGCTGGAGCGGCGCACCTACCTGATTTCCACGGTCATCGGCTACGCCATGGCCTTCCAGCTGATCTCCCTCTTTCTCCTCATCTATACAGCCGACACCCTCCACCCCCTCTTCACCGGGGCAATGTGCGCCGCCGGCAGCCTGGGTGCCAACTCCTTCGGCTATCCGCTGCTGCTGCTGAAGGTGGCAAACGCCGTCTTTGCAGGCATCTGGCTGCTGATCAATCGTCTCGACAGCAAAGGTTACGACTATCCGCTCATCAGGAGCAAATACCGGCTGTTGATAATCCTGACCCTGCTGCTGGTTGTGGAGACCTGGCTGCAGTACCGCTACTTCCTTAACCTCAAGGCGGACTTGATCACCTCCTGCTGCGGCTCACTGTTCAGCTCTTCCAGCCGGGGTATTGCCGGGGAACTGGCGGCGCTGCCGGCAAAACCGATGATGGTCCTCTTCTCCGGCGCCAGTCTTGCTCTGCTGGCCAGCTACAGCTACTCAATTGTCAAGGCCAGGGGCTGGTACCTCTTTGCCGCCGCCAGCCTGTTTTTTTTCATCACGGCCAGTGCGGCGCTCATCTCATTTATTGCACTCTATTTTTACGAACTGCCGAGTCATCACTGCCCGTTCTGCATCCTGCAGGGTGAGTACAACCATATTGGTTACCTGCTGTATGCCTGTCTGCTGGGTGGTGTTGTTGCCGGCGGTGGTGTGGGTGCAGCGGAGAAATTCAGAAAGTGCGGCAGTCTGCAGGAGATCATCCCCGGTTTTCAAAGGCGGGCAGCTACAGTGGGGATGTTGTTTAACGGCACATTTATCGTAGTTGTGCTGGCACGGATTTTCACTACTTCGTTCAGACTCTGAGCGCTGCAGGCCGGACATCTTCCTAACCGGCAAGAACCTCACGGGCCAGCTTCAGGGAAATTTTTCTCTGGGTAGCAAAAGAGTGATGCTTGATTCTGTCTATTGCCGCTGACAGCGACGGAATGGCACGGGGGAGATGGACCAGCAGATAGCTGCAAACGTCCTCCGGAAGAATTATCTGCCGATCATCGGCAAGCTTCTGCAGGATCATCCGCCTCGACTCATCATCTGATATATCCAGTTTTGCCACCAACCCCCACAGAAAGCGTGACTTCAGGTGAGGATCAAGTGTTTCCAGCTCCTTCGGCGGCAGGGTCGCTGCTGCCGCGATTTTGCGCCCTGAGCTGTAGAAATCGTTGAACAGCTGCCAGAGTGCCACCCGCAGGTCATTGTCATCGGCCAGCAGCTGCAGATCATCCAGCAGCAGCGCCGGCAGTTGCCTGAGGCCTGCGAAGACATCTGCACAACCTCCTGCACTGAGCTGCTCAACCGGAATCACCGGGGCATCAAGTTCCCTCCCCATGGCTGTCAGCAGATGGGTCTTGCCGGCACCGTCGTCTCCATGGAGATAAAGCAGATTTTCCCCGGTGTTGCCGGTGACAACCCGCTGGGCAAAAACAAGGGCAGTCTGGTTGCCGCTGCAGGTGACAAAATTATCGAAGCTGTACTCAGGTTTGATGGGAAAATCAAAGACCAGCTGCATATCAGAAGAGAGCCCCTTGTGGCGCTTCCGGAGCTATGCGGCCGAAATGAAGATAGGCGGCGCGGGTTGCCACCCGCCCCCTTGGGGTGCGATTGAGAAAACCGTTCTGGATCAGGAACGGCTCGATGACATCCTCGATGGTATCGCTCTCCTCGCAGATGGCAGCGGCCAGGGTGTCGAGCCCGACAGGGCCGCCGCCGAACTTGTCGATGATGGTCAGCAGCACTGTTCTATCCATATTGTCGAAGCCCATCTCGTCCACTTCCAGGAGGCGGAGCGATTCATGGACTATCTTTGCCGTAATTACGCCATCAGCCGTTACCTGGGCAAAATCACGCACCCTCCGCAGCAGCCGGTTGGCAATCCTTGGAGTGCTGCGACAGCGGCCGGCCAGCTCCAGGGCAGCATCGTCATCGATAGGGATATTGAGGATACGCGCCGACCTTTTGATGATAAACGCCAGTTCGTCGACAGTGTAGAACTCCAGACGGGATATGACGCCAAAGCGATCGCGCAGCGGCGATGACAGCAGCCCGGCACGGGTAGTGGCGCCAACCAGGGTAAACTTGGGAAGGTCCAGCTTGATGGTCCGGGCGCTGGGTCCCTGGCCGATGATGATGTCCAACTGATAATCTTCCATGGCCGGGTAGAGAATTTCCTCGACCACATGGGAGAGACGGTGAATCTCGTCGATGAACAGTACGTCGTGGGGTTCAAGGTTGGTCAGGATCGCGGCCAGGTCGCCGGGACGTTCGATCACCGGCCCGGAGGTGGATTTGATGTTGACCCCCATTTCACAGGCAATGATATTCGCCAGGGTCGTCTTTCCCAGCCCTGGAGGCCCGTAGAGAAGCACATGGTCGAGCGCCTCCCCCCGTTTCTTGGCGGCATCGATGAAAACCCGCAGATTCCCCTTGGCCTTTTCCTGACCGACGTACTCCTCCAGGGAGCGGGGACGGAGGGAACTCTCCATCAGCAGTTCTTCGCCGGTTGCCTCGGCTTCAACAAGTCGGGTCATCTATTTCATCAGCCTCTTGAGCGCCACTTTCAGGATTGCTTCCATTGATTCCTCACCGGAAATTTCCATATCCCCGAGGGTTTTGGCAACAACGGCATCCTTGTAGCCCAGATTAATCAGGGCGGAAGAGACGTCATCGCGAATGGTTGCAGCTGCTGCCGGTTTCTGCAGAGCGCTCCCCGACGGAGAAGCCAGTCCGAGCTTGACGATCTTGTCCTTCAACTCCAGCACAAGCCGCTCGGCGCTCTTCTTGCCGATCCCGGGGATAGCCGAGAGTCTGGCCAGGTCACCACGCACCAGGGCAGCAGAAAGCTCGTCAGGCTGGATATTGGAGAGGCTGTCCCGGGCAAGCTTCGGCCCGACCCCGGAGACCGAGAGCAGCAGCTGGAAGAACTGCTTCTCTTCGGCAGTGAGAAAGCCGAAAAGGTGGATGGCATCTTCCTTTACGTTGGTATGGATATGCAGGGAGAGCCTGCTCCCATCGTCTGGGAGGGAAAAGTATGTGGAAAAAGGGATCTGGACGCGATAACCGACGCCGGCCACATCAAGGATGACGGTATCAGGCGCCTTGCTGGCAATCAAGCCGGTCAGGAGGGCAATCATCTTCTTTGACGCCTGTTTGGCGCAACTGAGGCGGCAATCGCCTTCATACCGGCTGAATTGGCATGGCAGACAGCCACAGCCAGGGCATCCGAAGCATCGGCCTGGGCAATTTCCGGCAGATTGAGAAGAACCTTGATCATCTGCTGCACCTGCTCCTTTGCGGCTCTGCCATGGCCGACAACTGCCTGCTTGACCTGCAGGGCGGTATATTCATAAACCGGCAAGCCGGCGGTCACACCCGCCACTATTGCCGCGCCCCTGGCCTGCCCCAGCTTCAGCGCGCTCTGGACATTGGTGGCAAAAAAGATATCCTCAACAGCCACTGCATCGGGTTGATACTGTTCGATAACGCTGCTGACACCGTCAAAAATCCTTTTGAGGCGACCGGGGAAATCGGTGGCAGCATCGGTGAAGAT